>NZ_JAXOJX010000058.1:0-40217 GCF_034427735.1 Azohydromonas lata | reverse complement strand
CTTGTTCCATTGCGCCGAGCTCACAGGCAACAAGGCCGCGGCGCGGCTCACGATGCTGCGCTGGGCGCTGTTCCAATTTCTGATCGGCAACACGGACGCTCACGGCAAGAACTTCTCGTTCTTCGTGCGCCCGGGCGGCCTGCTGGAGCCTGCGGATTGGTACGACCTGGTCAGTGTGTTGCAGTACCGGGGTTTCGACACGGAGCTTGCGATGGCGTACGGAGATGTCTTCGTGCACGGGGAAGTGTCCGCCTTCGCCCTGGCCGACTTCGCGACGCGCTGTGGCATCGACCGCAAGCTGATGCGCCGCGAGGGGAAGCGACTGGCGAAGCTCGCCATCGCTGCGGCGGCGGAGCAGGCACAAGCTACTGATTATTTGCCCGAGGAGCGGCCGTTTACCGCGAGCATCGCCGAGTTTGTGGAGCGGCAGGCGAAGCGTTTGTCGAAATTGGTTGATGAGGCCGCAAGCATCAAAGCCGACTATCTCTGAGTGCTTGGGTGCTGGCGGGCACCGGAAGCTGTGTCGAAAACCGACGCGACGTGGATGCATGTGATGCCTGCCTGCGCTGCCAACACCCGCTGCCCTGCTCCGTTTGTCCAAAAGATGCTATCGATCGGCCCCAGGGTGATTGAGGAATATCCGCTCCAGCACCGGAAGTGGTTTCCGGTGCCTTCACAATCAGGAGTTGCACATGAGCATCCAAGCCAACAACACTCAAAAATCTCCGAACTGGCCGAACAAGATCCCCGACAAACTCGCCTTGAGGACCGAGGCGGCTACTGAGAAGGTACGTGCCTACGTAGGCAGATGGGCACGCAATGTCAGAGATTTATTTTTCCGAACGGGCCAAGCGGCTGGTGGTGGGCCACAAGCGCGACGGGCGCGGTGTCTATGACGAGAAGGCCAAGCACGAGCTGATCTTGGCGTGCCGGGAGCCAGGCGAGTCGCTGGCCAAGGTCGCACATGCGTGCGTCGTCAACGCCAACTTGCTCGCCAGTTGAATTCGAAGATTCGAAGGCTCAGTGACACAGAGCTCTCCACCCAGCGGTGAGATCGTGGAGGCTCAAGCATCGGACTTCGTGCCGGTGCGTATCGAACCCGTCGAATCCGCCGAGCAGGCCATGGCCGAGCCGGTGGTGAACCTGCAGGCGCGGCTGCCCAACGGTGTCGTGCTGGACCTGCGTGGTTGCGACCTGGGCCAGGCGTGCAGCGTGATCGAGGCCTTGGGGAGGGTGCGGTGTTCCGCTTCAACGAAGGGCTGAAGGTCTACCTGCACCGCCCGGCGGTGGACTTCCGCATGGGCATCAACGGCCTGGCGCTGTTGGTGGAGAAGTCGCTGGGGCTCAACCCGTTCACCGAGTGCGTGTACGTGTTCCGTAACCAGCGGCGCAATCGGGTGAAGATCCTGGGCTGGGACCGCAACGGGTTCTGGCTGCTCTTTAAACGGCTCGAGGCCGACAAGTTCGTCTGGCCCGACGAGGCGACGGTGCCGACACTGACAGCTGGAGCAGCTGCACTGGCTGTTGGAGGGCATCAACGTGGCCGCCGTGAGGCGGCATCCGCAGCGGGTGTACGAGCACGTTGGCTGACGCGCTGAGGTAACGGCCGGGGGCCGCAACGGTACCGGCCACGGCGAAGTTCTCGCACAATGGAGCGTCCCACCGGCACAGCCCGACGCCACGAGAACAACGCCGCCGATGCAGCAGATGCCCAGCGCCGAAGAGTTCCAGGCCCTGCAGCAGGCGCTGGCCGAGGCTGCACGCCGTAACGAAGCGCTGGCCGGCGAGCTGCGCGTCGTGCGCACCGAACGCGACCTGCTGCAGGAGCAGCTCAACCGGTTCAAGCGGTAGCTCTTCGCTGCCAAGAGCGAGGTTCGCGGGACCGAGCAGAAGGACCTGTTCTTCAACGAAGCCGAGGAGCTCGGCGCCGGCGCTGCCCCGGCCGCTGAAGAAGGCTCGGTCGAAGACGACGACAGCGTCGACGTGCCGGCGCACAAGCGCGCCAAGCGCGGCCGCAAGCCGCTGGACCCGGCCCTGCCGCGGGAGGTGGTGCGCCACGAGCTGCCCGAGTCCGAACGCGTGTGCCCGCACGACGGTGCCACGCTGCAGGAGATCGGCGTGGAGGCCAGCGAGCAGCTCGACATCATCCCGCAGCAGGTGCGTGTCATCCGACACGAGCGGGTGAAGTACGCGTGTCCGTGCTGTGACGGCGGCCTGCGCCTGGCGGCCAAGCCCGCCCAGGTCATCCCCAAGGGACTGTTCACCGAGGGGCTGCTGGCCTGGGTCATCACCTCCAAGTACCTCGACGGCCTGCCGCTGTACCGCCAAGCAGCGCTGCTGGGCCGCTTCGGCGGCAGCGACCTGTCGCGCAACACGATGGCCGCCGGCGTCGTGCGCGTGGGCCAGGCGGTGCAGCCCCTCATCAACCTTATGCGCGACCGGCTGCTGGAGGCGCCGCTGATCTACGGCGACGAGACCGAGATCCAGGTGTTCAAGGAGCCCGGGCGCAAGGCACAGGCCAAGAGCTACATGTGGGTGCAGATGACCGAGGGGACCGAGTACGCGACATGATGCTCACCTCACCACGTTATTGAAGCTCAAGAGGAATTTGGTCTGGATCGCCTGTTAGCGGACCTTTACGCGTCTGCCCGACGTAGGAGGCCAGTTCAGGACGATCAAGCTCGCTGCGTACGATGACCCAGGGCGCACTACGACAGGCTTGCGTTGCGGCGATGGCACCAGTGGCGATCATGCGCAACACGGTCATTCCACTCACGCCGAGCACCTTGGCCGCTTGTTCCAGCGTTACTTCCCCACGTTCTTCACGCTCTCCTTCGCGGTACACGGCAATACCGTGGTCGTTGCGATAGGAACGCACGCGCATCTCGGTCCAAGTGTGACCTTTGCCAGAGCGATGACCTAATCGGTTGAGCAGGGATGCAATACCGGCATCGCTGAGCTGTCGTGCCAACTGCTCGATCAGCTTCTGTACATCGGGTGGCGTAGTCCAGCGATGTTGCCCAACTCGGTTCTTTGGAACACGCAGCTCCGTGTGATCTCCTCCTTGCCAATGGATTACGAGGTGGATCTCAATGTCGTCGACGCGAGCGACGATCTCCTTTATGACAGAGCGCACGATGCGCTTGCGAAGCTCATTGCTTGCCGCCGGATCGTGCCAAGCCAACGGCAGGTCTGAACCCAGGCGAAGCAGATCGTCTTTTTGCTGCAGCGTGAGGCTCGGTGAAGCTTGAGCGTCCCAGGCGTCGAGTTCCGATTGCTTGCTCGCCACCTGAGACAGTTGCTCGTTCCATCGACGCTCGAGCTCATTGGCAACCAGCCGGTTGTCGGGATCCACAGCATCGAACTGGCGCTGTGCTCGTGCTGCCTCGAAGCGTGCCTGTTCCAAGGACAATTCGACTTGCTGCCGCTTCGTCTGGTCTTCGCGGGCCCGCTCATCGATAGCCTGCAGCGCGGCTTGAATGCCAAGAGGTCGCAGCATCGAGAGGACTTGTGCAGATATCACTTGGTCCACGCGCAAGGAACCGAACGCAATGCAGCGCTGCAAGGAACCGTGGTTGATGGCCGCGCCCTTGCAGTGGTACCGCGCCGTGTTGCCATCGGTGCCGCTATAGCCGACGTGCAGCTTGCGGGCGCAGTGCCCGCAACGCAGCAAGCCGGCGAGCAGCGCTTCGCCGCGACGCAGCGAACCGCGGACCATGCTGCCGCGCATGTTGGTGTTGTCAGCGATCACGTGCAGGTTGTGCTCGTAGGTGGCCCAGTCAATGTAGCCTTCGTGGTGTTCCACGATCAATACCTGCCAGTCATCGCGCAAGCGGCGGTTGCCGCGCACTACTTGCTTGCGTCCCTGGACGATGCGCGATCGGCTCTCGGTACGACCGAAGGCGTAGGCTCCGGCATAGACCGGATTGGTCAGGATATGCAGCAGCGTGTTGTACCCAGGCAGCCTCCACTGCACGATGCGACGGCCGCCAGCATAGGAAGCTGCTGGAAGCTCAATGCGTTCCTGGCGGAACCACAGCAGAGTCTGGCGTACGCTGCCAGCCTGCGCAAACTGTTGGAACACCGCCGCGATTGCGCTACGCACACGTTGATCTGGGTCCAGTTCAATGCGGTTGTCGTCGCTGCGAATGAACCCTATGGCCACGATGGTGTGAAGGTCGCCGCGCGAGGCCTTGAGCTTGAGGGCTTCGACGGAGCGCTGTCGCAACAGCGACAGCTCCATCTCGGACATGGTTCCCTTCATGCCGAGCAGCAAGCGATCGTTGATGCTGCGCGGGTCGTAGACGCCGTCTTCGTCAACGAGGATGCTGCCCACCAGGGCGCAGAACTCCAGCAGCGTATGCCAGTCGCGGCCGTTGCGCGCCAGGCGTGAGGCTTCAATGCACAAGACAGCACCGACATCACCACTGCATATGGCAGCCAGCAGTCGCTCAAAGCCAGGACGTGCCACCCCCGCGGCCGACACGCCGAGGTCATCATCGATGACGACGACGTCGCTCCACCCCAGGGTCCGGGCGCGGTCAGCCAGAGCGTACTGACGCCGTCGGCTCTCATGGTTGGTCCGAAGTTGGTCAACGGTCGATTGCCGGACGTACACGTAGGCACGACGCGCCAGATGCTCAGGTCCGATCTTGCTCATCGCTGTTCTCCTGAGGGGCTACGGCGCGTGCGCTGCTGACCTGCCAGAGCAGTTGGCTCAACAGCTTGATCAGTTCTTCTTGCTGGGTTGGCAGGATCGCTAGAGGTTGCGGCTCGCCGTCGAACAGGTTGGCCTGGCGGCGCTGCGGGTCGGGCTTCATCGACGCCTCCGTGGGGAGTAGAACGCGTCGGCGACGATAGAACCGCATCCAACTCCCGTCGCAGAGCCAATAGCGCTGCCAGCGACGGCACGGCCACCGCCGCGATGGCCACCTGTGCAGCCTCAGGCCTGGTCATCCACTCTGGAAGATGTGCCAGTGTGTCGTCGGGTTGCCGAACGACAACGTAGTCAAGATCGCCTTGCTGGCACCGACCCAGCACCACCACCTCTTCGCCTACGCGCGGGTGGTACGGGTAGAAGATCTTCAGCAACTCCGGTTGCTGTGCGCGGGCAGTATGTAGCTGCTTCGTCGGGGACCGACGGCACCGGGCCGCCGATCCGGCTTTTCGCCTACTCACCATCGCGCAGCGCGCAGACAGCGCTGGACCTGTACGCCGGCGTGCATGCGGGCAGCGTGCTGATGAGCGATGGCTACGACCCCTACGACAACGTCGCTGCGGCCAACAAGCTGGTGCACTTGGCATGCTGGGCGCACTGTCGCAGGTGCTTCCATGAAGCAGTGCAAGCGCTGGCCAAGGACAAGCGCGGCCCTGACCAAGTGGCTGTGCAGTTCATCGACCTCATCGGCCGGCTGTACCACGTCGAGTCAGTGGCCAGGAAAGAAGAGCTCAGTGCCAGCGCACTGAAGCAGCGGCGTCAGCAGCAGAGCGTGCCAATCCTCGACGAAATCGAGCGGCTGCTGCTGGTCAAGCTCCACACAGTGATGCCCAAGTCGCTGCTGGGAAAAGCGCTGTACTACGCCCACGGGCAGTGGGCCAAGCTCAAGCGTTATGTTGAGGAGGGAAACTACCCCATCGACAACAACGCCTGCGAAAACGGGATTCGTCCGTTCGTGGTCGGCAGACGAGCATGGCTCTTCAGCGACACAGTGGCCGGCGCCAACGCCAGTGCGAACCTGTACTCGCTACTGCAGACCTGCATCGCCAACGGCATCGACGGCTACTGGTACTTGCGCCGGCTGCTGACCGAGTTACCCAAGGCCAAGACCGCCGACGACTACGAGGCGCTGCTGCCCTGGAACCTCGGACCGACGGCGAACTGACCGCCGCTGCCGTCCAGCAGCGAGCACATCATGCCGCCGCCCGCCAGGACGGGTATGCAGGACCGCCTACTTTTGTTTCATGGCGGCCGCCACGCGTTGGAAGTCAGATCACTGAGGTGAACATACCGCGCCGGTATGTCCAGTGCTGCCGGAAGGTATTGGACCGCCTTGCTGGCTGCTTTCTAGACTGCGTTCCAAGCTTCATCAGACAGCGCCTCTCGCGCCGTTCATCAGGACAATTTCCATGAGAGAAATCCAGCACTTCATCAACGGGCGCTTTGTACCTTCGGCCAATGGCCAATCATTTGACAAGCGCTCGCCCCTGGACAACCGCGTCATTGCCAAAGTCCATGAGGGGGGCCAGGCGGAGGTGGATGCAGCGGTGTCCGCTGCCCGCGCCGCCCTGCATGGTGAATGGGGCCGCATGCCCACGGAGAAGCGGCTGGCGATGCTGCATGCGGTCGCGGATGAGATCACTCGCCGCTTCGACGACTTCGTCGCCGCCGAAGAGGCCGACACCGGGCAGCCGCACCATGTTATCGCCCATGCCTTCGTTCCTCGCGGTGCAGCCAATTTCAAGGTCTTCGCCGACGTTGTCAGGAATGTGCCGACGGAGTCCTTCCAGATGGAGACACCTGACGGCCGTGGCGCGCTCAACTACGCCGTACGCAAGCCCAAGGGCGTGATCGGCGTCATCAGCCCCTGGAACGCACCGTTCCTGCTCATGACCTGGAAAGTCGGTCCGGCGCTGGCCTGTGGCAACACGGTGGTTGTCAAGCCCTCCGAAGAGACGCCCGCCACAGCGGCGCTGCTGGGCGAGGTGATGAACGCCGTGGGCGTGCCGCCTGGTGTCTACAACGTCGTGCACGGCTTCGGTCCTGAGGCGGCAGGCGAGTTTCTCACCCGCCACGATGGGGTCGATGCCATCACGTTCACCGGCGAAACGCGCACCGGCGCGGCGATCATGAAAGCCGCCGCCGATGGCATCCGCGACGTATCTTTCGAACTGGGTGGCAAGAACGCCGGCATCGTGTTCGCCGACTGCGATTTCGACGATGCGGTTGAAGGCATCTTCCGATCGTCGTTCATGAACACGGGCCAGGTGTGTCTGGGCACGGAGCGGGTGTATGTCGAGCGTCCGCTGTTCGAGCGCTTTGTCATGGCCCTGCAGGCACGTTGCGAAGCCGTGCGGTACGGCAGACCTGGCGACGCCGGCGCCAATTACGGCCCGCTTATCAGCCACGAACATCAGCGCAAGGTGCTGTCCTACTACGCCAAGGCGGTCTCAGAAGGAGCCACGGTTGTCACCGGCGGCGGCGTGCCCGACATGCCGGGTGATCTGGCTGAGGGTGCCTGGGTGCAGCCCACGATCTGGACCGGGCTGCCCGAAACGGCAGCCGTGGTGCGCGAAGAGATCTTTGGTCCCTGCTGTCACATCCGGCCGTTCGACAGTGAAGAAGAGGTACTGGTGCTGGCCAACGCCAACCGCTATGGCCTTTCAACCACGATCTGGACCCGGGACCTGGCGCGGGCGCACCGCGTGGCCGCGGCGGTCGAGGTCGGCATCGCCTGGGTCAACAGTTGGTTCCTGCGTGACCTGCGCACGCCTTTCGGTGGCAGCAAGCAGTCAGGCATCGGCCGGGAGGGTGGCGTGCACTCGTTGGAGTTCTACACCGAGCTGCGCAACGTCTGCATCAAGCTTTGAAAGTCAGCACCATGGATGCAGCCACCATCGACAAGCATGGCGACGCCCTGTACAGCGCATGGCGTGAACGCCGGGTGCTCGCACCGTTGCTGGAGCGTGAGCCCGGTATCACCACCGAGGAGGCCTATGCCATCCAACAGCGCTTCGTGGCGCGCCGGCTGGAGGCCGGCGAGGCCATTATCGGAAAGAAGATCGGCGTGACGTCCAAGCCGGTACAGGAATTCCTGGGCGTGTACGAGCCGGACTTCGGGCAACTTACATCCGGCATGGTGCGCACGCAGGCCGACGGCGTGGACCTCGACGCGCTGATTCAGCCAAAGGCCGAAGCCGAGCTGGCGTTCGTTCTGGAGCGTGACCTGGTCGGGCCTGGCATCACCGCTATCGACGTGATACGTGCCACTGCCTACGTCTCGCCGTGCTTCGAGGTTGTCGATTCGCGTATCCGCGACTGGAAAATCAAGATTCAAGACACGGTCGCCGACAACGCTTCCTGCGGCGTCTTCATCCTCGGCGACGCCAAGGCCAGCCCGCGCAAGCTGGACCTCGCACTGGCCGGCATGGTGCTGCGCCGGAACGGCGAGCTGCACGCCACCAGCGCCGGCGCCGCGGTACAGGGTTCGCCAGTGAACGCCGTGGCGTGGCTAGCCAACACGCTGGGACGCCTTGGCCTGCCATTTCGGGCCGGCGAGGTCATCCTGTCGGGCTCGCAGTCGCCGCTGGTGCCAGTGGCCGATGGTGACGAGCTCAACTGCACCATCGGCGGCCTGGGCACCTGTCGGGTCCGATTCCATGGAAGGAGCGCCGCATGAACCAGACGCTTGATCGCGAAGACATCGCCCGCCTGACCGACCGCATTGAGGACGCACAGCGCGACGCCTGCGCCATTCCCAAGCTTACCGATGACTTTCCCGGGATGGGCTTGGCGGACGGCTACGCGGTGCAACTGGAGCTGCGGCGGCGCCTGTTGGCGCGGGGTGCGCGCCAAGCGGGGTGGAAAGCCGGCCTGACCTCGCGCGCCAAGATGCTGCAAATGGGCGTGGACGTACCGTCCATCGGCTTCCTCATGGCAGACATGGCCCGCGCGGAGGGCACTTCCATCCGCACAGACGACCTTGTGCATCCGCGGGTGGAGTGTGAGGTGGCCTTCGTCACTCGCTCGCGCCTGGCTGGCCCGGCCGTCACGCGTGAAGAGGTCCTGGCCGCCACGGACTTCGTCATCCCGGCCATCGAGGTCATCGACTCCCGGTTCTCCGGGTTCAAGTTCGATCTGCCCAGCGTGGTGGCCGACAACGGTTCCTCGGCCCGCTACATCGCCGGAGGCCGCGCCCGCGACCCCGGCGACGTCGAACTCGACACCCTCGGCGTGGTGCTGGAGAGGAACGGCGAAGCGGTCGCCTTGGGGGCCACCGCGGCTGTCATGGGCCACCCGGCGGACGCGGTGGCGCTGCTCGTGAAGGTATTGCACGAGTTGGGCGAGGCGCTGCCTGCAGGCAGCTTCGTCATGAGTGGCGGTATCACGGAAGCCATTGCCGTACGGCCCGGTGACTTCGTCACTGCCCGCTACCAGGAACTGGGCAGCGTCTCGGCACGCTTCGTCTGACGCGTCCAGCGGCCCGCAAGGCTGCCCCTGTCTCCGACGGCTTCTGGTCGCCGGTTGGCTGAACTCGCCCTTCAAACACCCCACACATCCGAAGCACAGTCATGCCGATCATAGAAATGCACTTGATGGCGGGTCGCACCGTCGAACAAAAGCGCCGAGTCGCCCATGCCGTAAGCCAGGCCGCCGCCCAGGCGCTGGACGTCGACATCAACACCGTACGCATTCTCATCACGGAGCATGGCGTGGACGAGTTTTCCGTGGCCGGCGTCACGGTGGGCGAGCGCAATGAGGCTCGCCAAGCAGGCAACGCCCTCACCTGAGATTGACGCTTGACCAAAATTGTTGCTTCAGCAACGCCACGGACATTCAGCAAGACGAGAAGCAAGACCAATGAAGAAAATCAAATGTGCCTTGATCGGCTCGGGCAACATCGGTACCGACCTGATCTACAAGGTTCAGCGCAGTGCTGTGCTGGAGCCGGTATGGATGGTGGGCATAGACGACGCCTCCGAAGGACTGGCCCGAGCCCGCAGCCTGGGCTTGAAGACAACAGCCCAGGGCATTGAAGGCCTTTTGCCTCACGTGCTGGAAGATGGTATCCAGATCGCCTTCGATGCCACTTCCGCCTACGTGCACGCGGAAAACTCACGCCGGCTCAATGAGCTTGGCGTGATGGTGATCGACCTCACGCCAGCAGCCATTGGGCCGCTGTGCGTGCCGCCGGTCAACCTGCGCCAGCATGCCGACAAGGTGGAGATGAACGTCAACATGATTTCCTGCGCCGGCCAGGCGACGATTCCCATCGTGCACGCCGTCTCTCGCGTGCAACCGGTGGACTATGCCGAGATCGTGGCGAGCCTGTCGTCCAGATCGGTAGGCCCCGGCACCCGGGCCAACCTTGACGAGTTCACTTACACCACTTCCGACGCCCTCGTGCGGGTAGGAGGTGCCAAGCGCGGCAAGGCGCTGGCCATCATCAACCCAGCGGACCCGCCGGTGATCATGCGCAACACCATCAACTGCCTCACCGAAGGCGAGCCGCGCCAGCAGGAAATCATCGAGTCGGTGCTGGACATGATTGAGCAGGTGCAAAAGTACGTGCCGGGCTACCGACTCGTGAACGGGCCGGTGTTTGACGGCCGGCGCGTGTCAGTGTTCATGGAGGTGGCTGGCCTGGGTGACTACCTGCCCCGGTATGCGGGCAACCTGGACATCATGACCGCAGCAGCCTGCCGTACCGCAGAGATGTTTGCGCAAGAGATCTTGACCGGAAAGATGCGGCTGAAGACCAAGGAGAGCGTGTGATGATCAATGTGAACACCACCGAAGCGGGCCTGCGGGGGCGCGAGGTGCTGCTGCACGACATGTGCCTGCGCGACGGCATGCATGCCAAGCGAGAACAGATCAGCGTTGAACAGATGGTTGCGGTTGCGACTGCGCTGGATGACGCAGGCGTCCCGCTGATCCAGGTTACGCACGGCGCCGGTCTGGGCGGCAACTCGCTGCAGCACGGTTTCGCCATGGCGAGCAACGAGGAGTATCTGTGCGCCGTGGTGCCTAAGATGAAGCAGGCAAAGGTCTCCGTGCTGCTCATCCCAGGCCTGGGCACCATGCGCGAGCTGCAATCCGCCTACGACTGTGGCGCACGCAGCGTTACCGTGGCCACACACTGCACAGAGGCTGACACGGCGCCGCAGCACACCGCGTTCGCACGCAAGCTGGGCATGGACACCGTGGGCTTCCTGATGATGTCCCACCTCAATGATCCCGAGAGCCTGGCACGCCAGGGCAAGCTCATGGAGTCCTACGGCGCACAGACGGTCTACGTCACGGACTCGGCCGGTTACATGCTGCCCTCCGACGTGAAGGCGCGTGTGGGCGCTCTCAGGCAGGTGCTGGATCCGGCAACGGAGATCGGCTTCCACGGCCATCACAACCTGGGCATGGGAATCGCGAACTCCATTGCCGCCATCGAGGCCGGCGCAGGCCGCATCGATGGCAGCGTCGCAGGCCTGGGCGCGGGTGCGGGCAACACGCCGCTGGAGGTCTTCGTGGCCGTGTGCGAGCGTATGGGCGTGGTCACGGGCGTGGACCTGTTCAAGCTCATGGACGTTGCCGAGGACGTCATCGTCCCGATGATGGACCACATCGTGCGCGTGGACCGCGAATCGCTGACGCTGGGATTCGCGGGCGTCTACTCGACTTTCCTGCTGCATGCCAAGCGGGCTGAGCGGCGCTTTGGCGTGCCGGCGCGCGAGATCCTGGTCGAGCTCGGCCGACGCAAGATGATCGGCGGCCAGGAGGACATGATCGAGGACACCGCCATGACGCTGGCCAAGGAGCGCGGCCTGCTTAGCGATGTTGCCCGTGCGGGCTGAGTCCGCACAACACCAGCAAGGAGTCAAACTTCCATGGAATGCAAGCAATGGGCTGTGGTTGTGGGCAGCACTGGAGCCATGGGCGCGGTGATCGTGCGGCGCCTGGCAGCCGCGGGCCTGCGGGTGCTGGCCGTGGCGCGGGACGCCGACGCGCTGGCATCTCTCGTGGCGGCAACACCGGGCGCGGTAGCGTGCCCGGCTGACATCGCTGACGATGCCGCCATTGATGCCATCCGCAGCCACCTCGACGCGCCGGTGCGCATTGCCGTGCACGGGCCGGGCGTGGCCACGGCGGGTGGCGTGCTGGAGGCGCCGCCGGCGGCGCTTGCCGAGGCGGTCAACATCAAGGCTGGCGGGCTGCTGCGACTGATGCGCGCGGTCGACGAGCGACTGCAGCGCGGATCCCGTGTGGTAGCCATCGGGGGACACTATGGCTTCGAGCCCAGCGCCTACGCGGCCACGGCTGGTGTGGCCAACGCAGCGCTCGCCAACCTGGTGCGGCAACTCTCCTGGGCGTACGGCGAGCGCGGTATCACCACGCATTTGCTGGCCCCGGGGCCAGCCGATACGCCGCGCCTGCACCGAGTGGCCGAGCAGCGTGGAGCGCGCGCTGGGCTGGATGCGCAAGCCGCAATGCGCGAGATGCGCGCCGAGTCGGCCATCGGCGAGTTCACCACTCTGGAGCAGGTTGCCTGGGGTATCGAACTGCTGTTGGCGCCGGAAGCCGACGCACTGGCCGGCAGCACGCTGTTCATGGATGCCGGGCGCCGCAAGGGCATGCCTTGATCCCTGAAGGCCCCTGGCGCAAGGACTTCCATGCCTATCCTTGAATACCACCTTGCCGAGGACCGCTATGGCGACGAGCAGCTGGAGCGGCTGCTGGTGCGCTCCAGTCACCTCTATGCCGAGATTCTGGAAAGCCCAGTCGAACGCGTGCGCGTGTATGCACACTTTTTCAAGCCTGCTCACATGGCCGTGGGCGGCCGGCGTGTCGCTGCAGGCGCGCCCGACGCGCCGCATTTCCGCTTCCTGGTGTTGGAGGGACGGCCGCTGGAGCAGTGCCACCGGTTGCTCGAAGGCTTCACGGATCTGGTGGTGGAGATCCTGCTGGCTGACCGTGCCTTGGTGCGTGGCGCCTGCTGGCCCGTCCCGCCTCAACACTGGTCGATTGCCGGCACACCGGCCAGTGTGGCGCGCGCTGCAGAAGTCGCTGCGCGCGTGCAGGACCTGCGACAGGCCTGAATCACTGACCACGCAGCACCGCCCCAGTTGCAGCCATGAACGTCCTCATCGTGCACGCTCATCCCGAGCCCAAGTCCTTCTGCGCCGCGATGTGCCTGCAGGCCACGCAGCAACTGCGTTTGCAGGGACACCAGGTCCGCGTTTCCGACCTCTATGCCATGAAGTTCAACCCGGTTGCCGGTGCTGAAGACTTCGGCGAGCGCTGCAATCCTGATTACCTCGTCTACGCGCTGGAGCAGCGGCACGGCCAGGAGCGAGGCACACTTGCGGCAGATATCCGTGCCGAGATCGCCAAGCTGCTTTGGTGCGATCTGTTGATCCTGAACTTTCCCGTGTTCTGGTTCTCCACGCCTGCCATTCTCAAGGGATGGATCGATCGCGTGCTCGTATCGGGCCTGGTCTACGGTGGCAAGCGCTTCTACGACCGCGGCGGTCTTGCAGGCAAGCGCGCGATGCTGGCAGTCACCTTGGGGGGGCAGCCGCACATGTTCGGGCCGCAAGGCATCCACGGCCCGCTGGAAGACATGCTGGGCCATCTGCTACGAGGCACGCTGGCCTATACCGGCATGACAGTGCTGCCGCCTTTCGTAGCTTGGCACGTACCGTACGTGACAGCTCAGGCCCGCGCACGGATTTTGCAAGACTACCGTGAGGCCCTGCTCACGCTCGACGCACGTGCGCCACTGCCCTTCCCGAACCTGGACGACTACGACGACCGCCTCATGCCCTTGCCACAAGGCTGACCGCAGGCGTCATTATCCTTGCGGGGGCGCTACCGTGCGCGCGGCACGGTATTCGCGCACGACAGCCAGGAAGGACTTGAGCAGCGGTGACGGGTCTGTGGCCCGGTAGAGCACGCTTAAATCCACTACTGCGTGCGGCGCATCGGCCAGCGGGCGGAACGTGGCTCCGGCGACACACACCGAGCCGGCTGCCGATTCCGGGATCAGTGACACGCCAAAGCCCCGCGCCACCAACGCAATGCCGGTGACAGCGTCACCCACTTCCTGGGCAATCGTGGGCTCCACTCCCAGTTGCTTGCACAACTCCACCACACGGTCCACGAAGTTGGGGCGACCGACATTGGGAAACAGCACCATCGGATGCGCGGCGAGCGCACGCAGCGGCACGGCCTGCAGCTCGGCCAGCGGATGCTCATCAGGCAACACCGCGAACAGCCGCTCTGTGGCCACGAGCTCGCGCCCAATGTCAGGCTCGGGCCACATCATGCGGTTGAATGCCACGGTGATGCGGCGCTGGCGTAGGGCCTCGACCTGCTCGCTCTTGGTCATCGTGTGCAGCACGACGTTGACGCCAGGCAACCGCCGCTTGAACTCTTGCAGCAGCATCGGAATGATGTCGTAGATGGCCGAGCCGAAGATGCCTACATCCAGCCGGCCGAGCTTGCCCTCGCCCGCACGCTGTACGCGATCAATAGCCCCCTCTACCAGCATGCGGATGTTGCTGGCTTCCTCCTTGAACATCTCGCCTGCCTGTGTCAGTTCCACGCCTTTTGCCGTTCGCACGAACAGTTCTACGCCGAGTTCCTCCTCCAAGGCCTTGATGTTGCGCGTGAGCGGCGGCTGGGAGATGTGAAGCCGCGTGGCGGCACGGCCAATATTGAGCTCCTCGGCCACGGCCAGGAAGTACTTGAGGTGTCTGAGGTCCATAAAAATTAGCCAGCGATGAAGATACTTCGCGTGTGACATGCCGCGGGATTGGGCATGTGCAACACGTGAGCTGTGTATGGTCGCATCAGGAGTTTTGCTCCTCGGGCCGGCGGAGCTTGCTCATGCGGTACTGCATCTGCCCTCGTCCAATGCCCAGGCTCTTGGCCGCAGCCGATAGGTTTCCGCCGCTTCTCTGCATCGCCGCGGTCAGAAGTGCGGCTTCAGCCTGCTCAAGCGTATGTCCCCTCTCTAGCCACTGTTGTGCCAGCCCATCAGTGGTGTCTCCACTGTCGCTTGCCGTCCCCGTACGGACGAGTTGCCCCGCCGGAGAAAGGCTGAAGGTACCCACATCGACCACTTCGCCGCCTGAGAACAAATGGTGGACATCCAGCGTGCCGTCGTCGTCGGCAAGGATCACGGCACGCTCAACCATGTTCTCGAGCTCGCGCACGTTGCCTGGCCAAGCGTAGTTCCACAACGCGTCCAGTGCCTTGCGGGTAACGCCCTTGATGCTTTTGCCGATACGCCCAGAAAAGCGCTCGATGAACACGTGGAGCATCAAGACGATGTCTTCGCGCCGCTCGCGAAGCGGTGGTATCCGGATCGGAAAGACATTGAGCCTGAAGAACAGGTCGGCACGAAATCGACCGTCGGCCATCGCCTGCCGCAAGTTCTCGTTCGTCGCGGCCACGACGCGCACGTTCACTTTCCGGGTGGCGGTTCCGCCAACACGCTCGATTTCCCGCTCTTGGAGGGCGCGCAAGAGCTTTCCCTGCGCAGCCAAGGGCAGGCTGCCAATTTCATCAAGAAACAGCGTGCCCCCATTGGCTCGTTCAAAGCGTCCTGGACGGGATGCCGTCGCGCCGGTGAAGGCGCCCTTCTCCACGCCGAACAGTTCAGCTTCCACAAGATCGCCAGGAATGGCCGCGCAGTTCACCGACACGAAAGGTCCCTTCGAGCGAGGACCGATTTCGTGCAAGGTTCTGGAGAATCGCTCCTTGCCAACACCGCTCTCCCCCAGGAACAGAACGGTCGAGTCTGTCTGCGCCACGCGTTTGAGCAGGTAAACCACACTGTTGAAGGCCGCAGACGCACCGACCAGCTCTTGCTGTAACGGCGAGGTCGACTGCGGCTGCGCAGGCAGGCCTTCGCTGCGGCGTGGGCTGCCGCGGCCCACCGGCGAGTCGACAAAGCTTTCCGCTTGGAAGAACCGCAGATCCTCGTCCACGTCGCTCCACTGCGAAACCGGGCGCAGCACCGCCCGGCAACGCCCATGTCCCATGCAGACGCATTCGATCTCCCGGGCAAGCAACGGTTGACCAAAGAGGCTGGTGGCGAATGCCGTCGCATAGCCGACGTTCATCCAGCACGCCGGCATGCCGCTGATGCCAAACGACTTGAGATGGACTTCCGCCTCCCAGGAATGGCTCCAGGTGAAGTCACCGTAGAACTCGCCGTCCTCATGGGAGAAGTGCACTTCCAAGGGTGTGTTGCGCACATATCCCTCCATGTCACGCAGCCTGGTGCCCAGTGCTATGGCCGTGGCCACATCCGTGCCAAAGGCTTCTTTCACCCGACTCCAGTCTTCGAGCCCTTGCTGGTATCCCAGGCGCGTGAACATGCCCCTGGCCGTGTCGACACCCAGCCGCTGGATCACTTCCTTGCGCAGCTCTGCCAAGGAAAAACCATGCATCAGCAACATCCGCTGGTCGAACAACAGGATGTGTCCCGTTTCGGGTGCGAACCGCAACTGCCCGGCCAGCATGCTTTCCTGCTCCGAGCTTGCAGCAGCTGCCGTGGTTGCCTTGCGTTTCCTCACATTCGCCTCCATAAAGCAGGCGCAGGGTGCTTGATTTCAATCAACAAGTCGCCCTTGGTTAACCCTTAAGCCGCTTCATTTCATGCATCCGTCATTGTCGGTATGGAAGGTGAAACTTCAAATATCTCAAAGCTGACAACGGCTTAGGTTTTGCATTGCGTCGCTCCACGCTTGGCACAAGCCTTGCGCTAAGGGAGGTGCATACCAAACCACTGGAGACAAGCAGATGGAGCACTTGAAGAACGCGTGGTACGTGGCTGCTTTGAGCACCGAAATCGAAGACCAAGGCATGTTGTCGCGCACGATCCTGGGCCAATCGGTGCTGCTGTATCGCAAGCTCGATGGCAACCCGGTGGCGATCCGCGACCGTTGCCCCCATCGTTTCGTGCCACTGAGCATGGGCAAGCGTGACGGCGATGACGTGGTCTGCCCCTATCACGCGTTGCGGTTCGCCCCAAGCGGACAGTGCGTCCACAACCCGCACGGCGACGGACTGATTCCGAAGGCAGCCAAGGTACAAAGCTATCCGCTCGTCGAGCGGGACGGATTCATCTGGCTATGGGCCGGCGACGAGGCGCTGATCGATCCGTCGCTGATTCCGGACTACAGTCTGCTGTCCGGCGGCCATGCGAACTCCAAAGGCTACGCTTACATGCACATGCAAGCGAACTACGAGATCGTCGTGGACAACATCATGGATTTGAGCCACGTCGACCACGTGCATGGTCCGCTGCTCAACACCGCCGGCCATCTGTCTGCGCAGCAGCCCAAGGTGGTGGAAGAAGGGCGTTCGATCACCGTGCGCTGGGACTGGCAGCAGGATCCTCCAATGGGATTTTTCTCGCCTTTCCTGCCTCAGCCCGGAGCCGCTGCCAGACATCACGTCACGGTGTGCTGGACCGCACCGGGCACGATGCTGCTGACGGTAGGTGCCGTGCAGAACGGTGGGCGTGACGACGACGGCTTGCTGTCCTGGGACCACCATTTGATGACGCCGGAGACAGAAACCTCGACGCACTATTTTTTTGGCACCCGCCGCAACTGGCTTGTGGAAGACGCCGAGCTCAACCGCATGAAGCTAGAAGGCACGGTCCATGCCTTCACCGCCGAGGACAAACCCATCATCGAGGCCGTGCAGCGCGAGATGGGAACGACCGATCTCTGGTCCCTCAAGCCCGTGCTGCTCACCAGTGATCCCGCGGCCGTGCGCTCGCGCCGCCTGCTTGCGAAGTTGATTGCGGCTGAGAACCGCTGAGCCAGTCCTGCATGAGGAGTCACACATGTTCCTTCGCAACGCCTGGTACTGTGCAGGGTGGTCCGATGGCTTGTCGCAGGGTGCCAATGCACTGCTGGTACGCCGCATCGCTGGCGAATCAATCGTGCTATATCGCAAGCCCAGTGGAGAAGTGGTCGCTTTAGAGGACCGCTGTCGCCACCGGCAGGCACCGCTCTCGCTCGGTCGCAAGGAGGGCGACGCCTTGCGCTGCATGTACCACGGTTGGAAGTTCGGTCCGGACGGTATGTGCATCGAGGTTCCTGGCCAGCCGCGCGTCGTGCAACAGGCCTTTGTCCGTTCGTTTCCCGTCATTGAGAAGAACGACTGGATATGGGTGTGGATGGGAGATCCGGCGCTGGCCAGCGAAGAACTTATTTGCCATTCGGTCGGCCCCAACCATCCCGAGTGGGATCTGCGAACGGCCCACATCGAGGTCAACACCAACTACCGGTTGGAAATCGCCAATCTCACGGACCTGTCCCACGTGGCCTGGGTTCACCAGGACACCTTTGGCGGAACCACGGCCTATTCGGCTATCCGGGCCAAGCAGACGGTGACGGCTCGGGGCCTGAACCAGGAGTTCTGGGTTCGGGGGGTACCGGCGCCGACATTTGCCAAGCATCTCTTTCCCGAAGAGGCACGCTTCGACCTGCACTTCAACGTCACGTTCACGGTGCCGTGCAACTTCATCCTGCACTTCCGTGTCTTCACCGCTGGGAAAGCCGCTGATGGTCCTTCAGACGGACAGCTTCTGCTGGATACCTTCTCCAGCCAGGCCGTCACACCCCGGGATGGTGAGTCGGTCGACTACTACTACTCGTGGGGTGCCCAGCGCGGCACGACGGCACCTGGGCTGATCGAGCTGTTGATTGAGTCCAATCACGCAGCGTTCCTGGAAGACAAACGCATCCTCGAAGGGCAATTCCAACGGATGAAGGAATTGCCTGACTACAGGATGTGTGACTACCACCAGGATTCAGGACCGGCAAAGATGCTGTGGGTGCTGGACAAGCTGCTCAAGGAAGAAGCCGAGAACGTCGCCTGAAGGTGTGCAGGCAACTTTAAAAAGGCTTGTGTACTGAACTTACAAGGGGCGCGTGTGGCAGCTCGGTGCCACGGCCCCTGCTCGCGCTCAGAAAATCTTGGAGACAAGACGTGTTGAAACAAACCTGGATCACGGTCGAGGTCAAAGCAAAGCGAAACGAGGCTCAGGACATCGTGAGCCTTGAGCTTGCCGATCCCAGTGGCAAGCCGCTGCCGCCTTTTTCAGCCGGCTCCCATCTCGACGTGAAAGTGCCCAGTGGCTTGGTACGCCAATACTCGCTGTGCAACGATCCGGCCGAAACGAATCGCTACCTCATCGCCGTGCTGCGTGACCCCGCCTCGCGCGGTGGCTCCGTCGCCGTGCACGATGCGATCAACGAGGGAGACACACTCACCATCAGCGCGCCAAAAAACCATTTTGCGCTGGCGCATGAGGCCAGGAAAAGTCTGCTGCTGGCCGGTGGCATTGGCGTCACGCCCATCCTGTGCATGGCCGAGCGCTTGGCGATGATGGGTGCAAATTTCGAAATGCATTACGCAGCGCGCACGCTCGAGCGCATGGCCTTCGTCGATCGCATCCGAGGTTCGCGCTTTGCCGACCGGGTGAAGTTTCACTTCGACAACGGCGCGCCGGTGCAGAAGCTTGACCTGGCCGCAGTGCTTGGGCAACCGGACACCGGTACGCACCTCTATGTCTGCGGCCCCAAGGGCTTTATGGATGCAGTTATCGATACCGCCAAGGCGCTTGGATGGCATGCGGACAACATCCATTACGAATACTTCTCCACCGCTGTGCAGAGCACTGTTGGAGCCGCGTTTGACGTGGTCCTGGCCAGCTCGGGCAAGGTCATTCGTGTCGAGGACGGTGTCACTGTCCTCGACGCCCTGCGCCGGCACGGCGTCGACCTTCCGGTTTCGTGCGAGCAAGGCGTTTGCGGTACCTGTGTGACGAGGGTCTTGGAGGGCACTCCGGACCACCGCGATGTCTATTTCACGGACGAGGAACGGGCCAGGAACGACCAGTTCACGCCCTGCTGCTCGCGGGCCTGTTCCACTCGGCTCCTACTGGATCTGTGACGTTCCCTGCCTCAACCGCATGGCTGTCTGTTGTCCAGCTTGGCTCAACAGACCAATTGAAGCGGTTGACCATGCCCTTTTGAAGGATTGATGCCGTGAAACTGAACATGACGCAAGGCATGCGCGACCCGCACGCGCCCACGCCACCGAGCGGCGATAGCCTGACCTGGTCGGACGCTCGCCTGCTGGGCTTCAAGGCCATGGATGACAGCCATGAAGCGTTCTACCAGACGGTGCAGCACCTCCTGTTCTGCGACGGTGCCACGGCCATGCAGGCGCTGGATGCATTCGAGACACATGCACGCGAGCATTTCGGGCAGGAAGAGGAATGGATGCACAGCACAGGTTTCCCCCCTCGCGAGTGTCACGTTCAGGAACACGCAGCCGTGTTGGATTCGCTGCAAGGTGTCAAGACCAGCGTAGCGCAGGGCCAAGCAGACATTGAGCTCGTGCATGAGTTCGCCGTGTTCCTTTTCCAATGGTTTCCTGGGCACGCGGACTACTTGGACGCGGCGTTGGCAGCCTGGATGAGCAAATGCACCTATGGCGGCAAGCCGGTCGTGCTGCGCCGCCGTTTGCCGGTCGGCTGAAAACCTGGCAACGCCGTGCCTTCGCCTACGAGGCGCAGGCTGCCTTGTACATGGGCCAATAGGTCCCCTGTGCACATTCTCAAGCGCTGAAATTGGGATGGAGACATGACGATGCACGATGCTGCCGCGTCCTATCGCGTGAAGATCTTGGACACCGGAGAAACGTACTCCTGCGCAGTCACCGAATCGGCGTTGCATGCACTGGCTAGAACGGGAAAACGAGGCATCCCTGTTGGGTGCCGAGGCGGAGGCTGCGGTGTATGCAAGGTGGCTGTCATGTCCGGCGCGTACGACAAACGGTCCATGAGCCGAGCACACGTGTCCGAGGAGGATGAAGCCCGACAGCAGGTGCTGGCCTGCTGCATCTATCCACGAGGCGACCTGGAGCTTCAGGTCATTGGCAAGCTCAAGCGTGCGGTCGTGCGCAAAGAATTGTGAACTGTGCAGCGTCCTTTCGCTCACCCAACAGCCAGCGGCATCCGCCAGTGAACTCACCTACGCCGAACATACCTTTGCAGTATCAGCTTTGGCATGCATCGGTATTGGACCCGCAGTCAGTCCACTCCTTAAACTTGATCTGTGCTTTGGCAACCAATAGCGTGTGCGCTAGCCCAACGACAAACACCGAAGCCGAACTTATGCCAACAGGAGACAAGACATGGCTATGACTGGAGTACTGCGTCCGGGCCACGCCCAACTGCGCGTGCTGGACCTGGAAGTGAGTCGCAAGTTTTATAGAGATGTGATTGGGCTTGTGGAGACGGGTACTGATGCCCAGGGGCGTGTGTACTTCAAGGGCTGGGACGAACGCGACCACAACAGCATCGTGCTACGGCAAGCCGACACGGCGGGCATCGATTTTGTGGGCTTCAAGGTCCTGGACGCTGCCACGCTCGACAAGCTCGAGCGCAACGTGCGTGAGTTCGGGATCTCTACCGCGCGCATCCCTGCAGGCGACATGCTTGAAACCGGTGAACGCGTACGGTTCCAACTGCCCACAGGACACCAGTTCGAGCTCTACGCCTACAAGAAACATGTCGGCAACGGCCTGGGCCAACTCAACCCGCCGCCATGGGGAAGTGACGCCGACCGCGGCATGGCACCGACCCGCTTTGACCACTGTCTGCTCTACGGACCCGACATTGCTGCAAACAAGAAGCTGTTCACCGAAGTGCTGGGCTTTTACCTGGTGGAGCGAGTCATCGGCCCCAAGGAAGCCGGTGAGCCGGAGATGGCCATTTTCATGTCGTGCTCCAACAAAACCCACGACATCGCGTTCGTGGAGCATCCCGAGCCGGGCAAGCTCCACCATGTGTCACTGCGCATGTCGTCGTGGGAGCGAGTGCAGCGCGCTAGCGACATCATGGGCATGAACAAAGTGGCCATCGACATCGGGCCGACGCGCCATGGCGTCACCCGCGGCGAGACGGTCTATGCCTGGGACCCGTCGGGCAACCGCTTCGAGACGTTCGCAGGTGGATACGAGCCCTACCCTGACTATGAGCCGATCACCTGGACCTTCGACCAGTTTGGCCACGGTCTCGATTTCCCTAATGGAAAGCTGCACGAGAGCTTCCTGACTATCGTGACCTGAGGAACCGGCGCTAGCAGCTTTTGTTGCTGACCTGCGTTCCACCTCGGGGTCCGGTAGCCCTTAGCACGCATGCCGTCCGAAAGACAGGACGGCTGGAGCGGCTTGGGCTTCATATTTGATCCGCCATACAGCCGCCATCAAATATGTGCCGCTGACACAGCGCCTTCTTTAGAAATACACCATGAAGATCCGCGCTGCTGTAGCCCCGAAGGCCGGCGACCTCGTCCACCAATGCGCTGCTTGAGTTGCAGCGCATCTAGGACTACGCGCTGGTGCCATGTGCCTCAGGCCAGCTGAGGCATTGCCGCCATTTTCAAGCGCTGCTGACGCCTGTATCAGCGCCATCGCCGGTCCACGCAATCAAGCCATTTCGACAAAGCACAGCCATGAGTTTTGTGCGGTGCATAGATTCAGCGGAGACATGAAGTGAAGAAACCCGGATCGATCCAGTTGCTACTACTGTGCTTAGCCGCATGGGCAGCCCCATCGGCCCACGCTGCCAACGCGGCGCAGCTGACTGCTAACGGCGCAACTTCAGCAGGTATGGGAGGTACCTCCATTGCATTGCCACAGGACGCTACAGCGGCCGCGGACAATCCTGCGGGCATGGCGAATGTCGGAACGCGAATGGATATCTATGGCGTGCTGCTGCGCGTCGAGTCGCATTCGACATTTGGCTCGGTCAACAACTCGCATGAATCAAAGGTATTGGTGCCCGCCCCTGGACTGGGTTTCAACTACCAGCTTTCACCGCAATGGACATTCGGCGTGGCCATAACAGGGGCTGGGCTCTCTGCAAACTATAAAAGGCCCGTTTTGCCCATCTCTGGGGCCGGGGATGCGAAGTCCAACTTGGTCATCGTGAACACCAGTCCCACGGTCACGTACAAGCCGCGAGAGGATTTGGCGTTGGGAGCTTCAGTCATCCTGGGCCTTCAGCAGTTTCGCGCCAGCGGCGTCATAGGTGCCGGTCCAGATGGCGGACCGGTCGCGTTGCCAGGCCATGGCAACTCTTGGGCCAAAGGACTTGGTGCCGGCGTCGGTGCACTGTGGGAGGCCCATCCAATGGTCTCGTTGGGAGCCTCCTACTACACAAAGACGCGGTTTTCTTCCTTGTCGGGCTATCGCGACGACTTGCTGGCTCCTAGCGGCGGCAAGCTCGTGAATCCGTCGCGCTATGGCCTTGGAGTCGCAGTCAAACCTGCGCCTGGCGTGATCTTGGCATTGGACTACGTCAAGATTCGATGGGCAGACGCCGAGGGATTCAATACGCCTCAGAGCTTCAGTTGGCACAATCAAAACGTGCTGCGCTTCGGTGCGCAATTCCAACTGAACGATCGGCTTACGGTGCGTGGCGGCTACAACCACGCGAGCTCTCATTTGGACTCGGAACACACGCTTGCCAACTTCTACGCCAACGGCATCAACAATCGTTCGGTGAGCGTGGGCATGACGTATTCAGTTGACCGCAACAGTTCACTGGTTGGAGCGTTCGAGTACTGCATCCCCAGGACCTTGAACGGTACCGGCGTCAGTACCGGCACCAACATTTCGACTAATTTCCAGGTCCTGTCGATCGGGTATTCATACAAGTTCTGAGCGCATCCAGCATCAAGGACGTCCTGGCACAGAAGGAGAAGGCTTACGAACCGTTGATCTTCACACCCGAGGAGCGGGCAGCCTATGAGGAATTCAGGAGACACCGCGACGCCTACTTGGCCGTGCAGGCCAGGCTGATCGATCTCTCTCAAGGGCAAAAAAACATCGAGCAGGCCAAGGCGCTGTTCCGGGGCAAGTCCCGCACGGCCTTCAACGCCATGGCTACGGACGTAGGCAAGTTGGTGGACATTAACGATCAGCACCGCCAGCTCCGAGCAGAGCAACGGCGTGGCCCAGGTCGGCGAATCCGTATCGCAGATGGACAAGACCACCCAACAGAATGCGGCGCTGGTCGAAGAGATTGCCGCAGCCGCGGAAAGCCTGAAGAACCAAGCAGCGCAACTGGTCACCACCCTTGCCGTCTTCAAGCTGGGGCATTCGGACACCCCGGCCCTAGCCGCCCAGCCTCAGAACCGTCATAGTTGGAGCCACTGATCCCCACCCCGGGTCTCCAGCGAAAAAGCCGGCACTCAAGGCGGCCGCCGTCCGCTCGCAGGAAACCCGCTCGGCAAGATGCCCTGCCGACTGCAGCATCGAGCAAAGGGGCAGACCGGCTGATTCTTGACTTTCGATCAAGACAGTTCTGCATGCACCGTACCGCGGTACAGCACCGCTTCGGCCCATACTTCCTGCACGACCGGACACCCCTGCGCCCAAACGGCCTGGAGAATGTGCCGCGCGAAACAGGAGACGAAGCATGCATGAGGCAAGCCGCTGATGGACCTTAAGCAGTTGCAGTTGCTGAAGGACGTGGTCGAGGCAGGCAGCCTCAGCAAGGTGTGCGCCGCACGCGGCGTCGCGCAATCGGCGCTGAGCAAGCAGATCACGGCCCTGGAACAGGACTTCGGGGCCAGGCTCTTCTACCGGACGGGTCGCGGCGTGGTGCTGACCGAGTTTGGGCAGGCCGTCATGCCGCGCGTGCATACCCTGCTGGCGGATTGCGAACTGCTCAGGGCCGAAGTCCGTGCCCGCGCCGGCGTCCCGAGCGGTCCCGTCAGGCTGGCGGTCCAGGCGTCCATTACACAGATCATTGTCGGCTCGTTGTTCCAGCATGTGCGCCGCGACTTCCCGCGCATCGAGCTTCGCCTGATGGAAGGGTTTGCTGGCCACATCGAGGAATTGCTGGCCCATGGCAGGGCCGACGTGGGCGTGTTCTCGCGCTACGGCGACCATAGGCTGCGTACCGACGAAGCCCTTGCGACCGACGATCTGTTCCTGGTGGGCCCGCCGGGCCATACCTGGATCGGCGCCGAGGTCTTCCCGTTCTGCGACCTGGGCAAGGTGCCGCTCGTGCTCCCGGGCATGCCCGACGGCTTGCGCCTGATGCTCACGCAGGCCGCACGCCAGGCCGGCATTGAGCTGGACATGGCCGTCGAGGTCGATTCGCTGACCGCCATGAAGGAGATCGTCGCCACTGGCGGCGGCTACACCGTCCTGACCCGGCAGGCGGTGGCGGCGGAACTGCAACTTGGGCGACTGGCAATCGCCCGCATCGTGGAGCCGGTGCTGACACGCACCCTGGTGCTGGCCACCACCACGCACCATCCGCTGACCTCGGCCGGCCGCACGGTGGCGGACCTGATCCGCCGCCAAGCCCAGCCTCAACCCACCGCGCTTGCGGCGCCCTCCACAGTGGCTGACGAGGCCACGGGTTGCCGCTGACGCAGCAGGTCGAGCGCGACGTCGACGATCATGTCCTCCTGGCCTCCCACCATCCGGCGCTTGCCCAGTTCCACGAGGATGTCCACCGTCCTGAGTCCGAAGCGGCGCGCGGCCGCTTCCGAGTGCCGCAGGAAGCTGGAGTACACGCCGGCGTAGCCCAGCGCCAGCGTCTCGCGGTCCACGCGCACCGGACGGTCCTGCAGCGGGCGCACGATATCGTCGGCCGCATCCATCAGGCCGAACAGGTCGCAGCTGTGGTTCCAGCCCAGGCGCTCGGCCGCTGCGATGAACACCTCCAGCGGGGCGTTGCCGGCGCCTGCACCCATGCCGGCAAGGCTGGCATCGATGCGATCGCACCCTTCTTCCACTGCGACGATGGAGTTCGCTACCCCCAGCCCCAGGTTGTGGTGGGCGTGCATGCCGGTCTGCGTCTCGGGTTGCAGCGTGTCCTTGAAGGCGCGAAAGCGGTCGCGCACGTCCGCCATGCTCAGCGCGCCGCCGGAGTCCACCACGTAGCAGCAGTGGGCGCCGTAGCTCTCCATGAGGCGCGCCTGCTGCGCCAGCCGCTGCGGCGTGGTCATGTGGCTCATCATCAGGAAGCCGGCAACGTCCATGCCCAGCTCGCGGGCCGTCTCGATGTGCTGCCTGGCGACGTCGGCCTCCGTGCAGTGCGTTGCCACGCGCACCACGCGGGCGCCCGCAGCATAGGCCGCCTTGAGGTCGTGCACGGTGCCGATGCCCGGGATCAGCAAGGTGGCAATCCTCGCGTGCCGCACCACCGAGGCCACCGCCTCGATCCACTGCACGTCGGTGTGCGCTGCGAAGCCGTAGTTGAAGCTCGAACCCTGCAGGCCATCGCCGTGCGCGACCTCGATCGAATCGACCCGGGCTTCGTCCAGCGCGCGTGCGATGCGCTGGACCTGTTCGATGCTGTAGCGGTGGCGCACGGCATGGCTGCCGTCGCGCAGGGTCACGTCGGAGATGTAGAGCTTTCGGTTCATGGGAGTTCTCCTTCTCAGGCAGTGGCACTGTCGCGGACCGGGCGCTGCTGGAGCATGCGCGCGGCCATGCGCTCGGCGGTAGCCAACGCCGCGCTGGTCATGATGTCGAGATTCCCGGCATAGGGCGGCAGGTAATGCGCGGCGCCCTCCACTTCCAGGAACACGCTGGTCTTGAGGCCGCTGACGCAGCCGACACCGGGAATGTCCAGGCCGTCGACCCGCTCGAACTGCACCTGCTGCTTCAGCCGGTAGCCCGGCACGTAGCGCTGCACGTCGGCCGCCATGCGCTCCACCGAGGCACGCACCGCGGCCTCGTCGGCCAGCTCGCTGAGCGTGTACACCGTGTCGCGCATCATCAGCGGCGGCTCGGCCGGGTTCAGGATGATGATGGCCTTGCCCTTCGCGGCGCCCCCCACGGCTTCCAGCGCCTTTGAGGTCGTCTCCGTGAACTCGTCGATGTTGGCCCGCGTGCCGGGGCCGGCGGAGCGGCTGGAGATGCTGGCCACGATCTCGGCGTAGTGCACCCGCGCCACGCGCGACACCGCCGCCACCATCGGAATGGTCGCCTGCCCGCCGCAGGTCACCATGTTGACGTTGGCCGCGTCCAGGTGCTGCTCGCCGTTGACCACCGGCACGCAGTACGGGCCGATCGCCGCGGGCGTGAGGTCGATCATGCGCAGGCCGGGCCTAAGCGCACGCAGGTAGGCGTCGTTGCGCGCGTGTGCCGACGCGCTGGTGGCGTCGAAGACGATGTCGATGTCGTCGAAGACCGGCAGCGCCGCCAGGCCCTGCACCCCTTCGTGCGTGGTCGCGGCGCCCAGCCGTCCGGCCCGGGCCAGGCCGTCGGAGGCCGGGTCGATGCCGACCATGGCGCCGACCTCGACATGGACGCCGTGGCGCAGGCTCTTGATGAGCAGGTCGGTGCCGATGTTGCCGCTGCCGATGATCGCGGCTTTCAGTTTGCGTGAGGACATGTGCATTCTCCGTTCGTTGAAACCGTTGCGAAGACAAACGCTCAGTCCGAGAAGGCAACGCGCACCGAACCGAGTCCGCCGATGTGCGTGTCGATCACTTCGCCCGGCGCCACGCCGACCATGGGGCCCAGGGCGCCGGTCATGACCACGTTGCCGGCCCGCAGTGGCCGCCGCACCGCCACCATCTTCCGTGCCAGCCACAGCGCGGCATGCAGCGGGTGGCCCAGGCAGGCGGCGCCGACGCCGACGGACACTGTCTCGCCTCCCCGTTCCATCACCATGCCGCACAGCCTCAGGTCCACCTGGTCCAGCCGCCGCGGCTCGGTGCCCAGCACGTACAGGCCGGAGGACGCGTTGTCGGCCACCGTGTCCAGCAGGCGGATGTCCCAGTTGCGGATGCGGCTGCCCACGATCTCCAGCGCCGGCAGCACGTAAGCCACGGCGGCGATCAGCCCGGACAGCGTCACGTCCGCCTCCACGATGTCGCGCTGCAGGATGAGCGCGATCTCCGCCTCGGCCTTGGGCTGCATCACGCGGCCCAGGGGCACGTCATCGCCGGACGCGAGCTCCATGTCCGCGAACAGCATGCCGAAGTCGGGGCTGTCCACGCCGAACTGTGCCTGCACGGCCTTGGAGGTCAGGCCGATCTTGCGGCCCACGAGCCGGCGCCCACAGGCCAGGTGGTGCCGCGTGTTGGCCTCCTGCACCGCGTAGGCGGCCTCGATGCCGCCGGCCTCCAGCTCGTGCCGCAGGGGAGCGATGGCCACGCCGCTATCGGCGGCACCGCGCAGGCGCGCGGCAAGGTCTTGCCAATGCGTCGATTGGTCGTTCGTCATGTCGTTCCTTGAAAGAAGGTGATGGGGATCGATGGAGGTGCTGCGCCCGGGCTCAGCCCAGGAAGCCGATGGAGATCCATGGCAGCAGAGCCACGAGCGCGGTGCCGGCCAGCAGCGCCACGAGATAGCCCAGGATGGGCCGGATGCCGACATTGGGATGGATGCGGCTGATGGCACACGCGGCGTAGTAGCCCACGCCAAAGGGCGGCGCGAACAGGCCGATGCCCATGGCCAGCACGACGACCATGGCGTACTGCACCTCGTGGATACCCAGCTGCCGGGCGATGGGAAACAGCAGCGGACCGAACAGCACGATGGCGGGAATCCCTTCGAGCACGCTGCCCAGCACGATGAACGCCACGATGGACACGACCACGAAGC
Source organism: Azohydromonas lata (assembly GCF_034427735.1). NCBI lineage: Bacteria > Pseudomonadati > Pseudomonadota > Betaproteobacteria > Burkholderiales > Sphaerotilaceae > Azohydromonas > Azohydromonas lata. The sequence continues at coordinate 11,827 of NZ_JAXOJX010000058.1, read as the reverse complement.
CGGCAGCGCCGCCCGGCAACTGCGTCATCGCCTCGGCCAGCTGCCGCGAGAAGCCGGACTGCGTCAGCGACCAGGCCATGCCGGTGGCCGCGCCGATGATCAGCAGGATCGCGCCCGACAAGGAGGCCGTCTCGACCAGCGCCGGGCCGACGCGCCGCCAGTCGAAGCGCCGGTAGACCAGCAGCCCCATCAGCACCGAGTAGACGATGCCGATGGTGGAAACCTCGGTCGCGGTCGCGACCCCCTCGACGACGGCGGCACGGATCACGAAGGGCAGCGCCAGCGCGGGGGCCGCGACCAGCAGGCTGCGGCCGATCTGCGGCCAGCCCACGCGCGCCGCGGCCGAGCGGCCGTCGGCGCGGCAGCGCCACCACACCACCAGGCCCAGCATCACGGCCAGCACCGCGCCCGGCAGCAGGCCGCCGGTGAACAGATCGGCGATGGAGATGCCCGTGACCGACCCGACCGTGATCAGCACCAGCGAGGGCGGGATGGTCTCCGTCTGCGCTCCCGAGGCCGACAGCAGCGCCACCATCTCGCCATCCTCGGCGCCACGCTGCTTCATTTCGGGAAACAGCACCGGGGCGACGGCCGCCATGTCGGCCGCCTTGGAGCCGGAGATGCCGGAGACCAGGTACATCGCGCCGATCAGCACGTAGGACAGGCCGCCCCGCACGTGGCCCAGCAGGTTGGCCAGGAACTGCACCATGGCCCGGGCCATCGAGGTCATCTCGATGAGCAGGCCCAGGAACACGAACAGCGGCACCGCCAGCAGGATCAGGTGCGACATGCCTTCGTCCATGCGGCCGATGACGACGATGGTGGGCGTCGAGGTCGCCAGCGAGAGATAGCCGAAGGTGGCCAGGCCGAACGCGAAGGCGATGGGCACGCCGGCGAAGACCAGCGCGCCGACGATGCCAACGAAGAAGATCAGCAGGTTCAGGTTGCCGAGCTCGCCGAGCACCGGCTGCAGCAGCACCAGCGAGCCCACCACCGCCCCCACCGCGGCCACGGCCGCCAGCAGCAGCCGGCGGTCCTGGAAGGCCAGCAGGCGCACGCCCGCCATGGCGGCCAGCAGCGCCATGCCCACCGGCAGCGCGGCGGCACGCCAGGCATTGGAGATGTCCAGCGCCGGCAGGGTCACCATGCGTTCCTCGCTGGCGAACTCCCAGGCCGGATGGGCCACCAGCAGCAGGTAGACGAAGGCCGCCACCACGGCCACCAGGTCCAGCAGGCTGCGCAGTCGCGGTGACGCCTTGTCGACGAAGGCCGTCATGCGCATGTGGCCGCCGCGGCGGAAGGCCACCGCGGCACCGAACATGGCCAGCCACAGGAACAGGATCGACGCCAGCTCGTCGGCCCAGACGATGGGCTGGTGGAACACGTAGCGGCTGGCCACGGCGCTGAACAGCACGCCGATCTCGGCCACCACCAGCAAGGCCGCCGGCACCTCGGCGGCATAGCCCAGAACCCGGTCGGCCCGCACGGCCCAACCCGGCATCGAGCCGGCGCCACCGTCCTGCGCCGGCGCGATACGGCTGGTACCCGGGCCGTGCGCCGGGCGTTCTGCCGGCAATGGCAGATGTGCTTGCAACTGCTGCATGGTGTCTCCTCTCATTCCTGCTGCGCTGGGGATGTGCGGCCTGGGGCCGTCTATGGATGTCCGGGCAGGCCGAGCACGTTGGCGCTGATCTGCGGATCGACGAAGCGCTCCAGCCGATCCGGGTGCAGCACGACCGTGATCTCCGACGACCCCGTGCCTACCGTCAGGCCGAGCAGGTGTCCGCCCTGGCTGGCGAAGCTGCCATCGGTGACGATGCCGTGGGCGTGGATGGACGGCTTGCCCTCCTTCCAGGCGATGGTCCCCGTCATGTGGGCCAGCTCCACGTTGTTGAAGGTGCGCGGGTCGAAGGCCTTGCGGCCGAAGTCGTAGAAACCAAAGGTCGCTTCGCGCATGAAGCCGATGCCGACGAAGCTGGCGCTCGGAATCTTTTCGGCGATGGCCAGCCGCTCCAGATGGGCGAGCACGTTGTCGCCGTTGCGCAACACCATCAGGTAGCCCGTGGGCGTGCGGATGTACTTGCCATCGAGGTCCTGCGCGGATGCCGCGCCCGCGTGCAGCCCCGGCAGCGCGAACGCGAGCAGGCTGCAGCGCAGTGCCTTGAACATGCGTGTGAATGTCATGCGAGTCTCCTGTGTGGAGGGGTCGTGAAGGGTCGGTCGGGGCGTAGGCGGGCCTGCGGGGCATGCGCTGCACGCCCTGCATCGCCTGCACGGCTGCCGTGGCGGATGCGCCCTAAGCGAGCGTTCCGGCGTACTTTTCGAGGCGGGCCCAGGCCTCGGCCCCGAACTTCTTCTGCCAGTCCTGGTAGAACCCGGACTTGCGCAGGACGTCCCGGAACGGGCTCAGCGCGGGCGTGTTGAAGGCCATGCCCTTGGCCTTGAGGTCGTCGCGCAGCCGGGTGTTGAGCGCATCCACCGCCTGGCGCTGGCGCAGCGCATGCGCGTCGAAGGTGCGCGCCGCGAGCTGCCGCAACTCCTCGGGCAGCGCGTTCCACGAACGCATGTTGCCTACCAGCCAGAAGCCGTCCCAGACATGGGAGGTCTGGGAACAGTACTTCTGCACCTCGTAGAGCTTCTGCGTCTCGAGGATGGTGAGCGGGTTCTCCTGCCCGTCAACGACCTTGGTCTGCAGTGCCGTGTAGGTCTCGGCCATGTTGATGCCCGCCGGCGCAGCCCCGAAGGCCTTGAACAGCGAGGTCAGCGCCGGGCTCAAGGGCACCCGGATCTTGAGGCCGCTCAGGTCCGCAGGCGCGCTGATCTGCCGGGTGCTGCTGGTGACGTGGCGGAAGCCATGGTCCCAGATCCTCGCCTGCGGCACGAGGTTGGCCTTGGCAAAACCGGCACGGATGTGGGCACCGAGCTCGCCATCCATGGCCGACCACACCGTCTGGTAGTCCGCAAAGGCGAAGCCGACGCCACTGATCGAGGCCACGGGCACCAGCGTGCCCCAGATCAGGCCGGCGGTGCTTACGAAATCGATGGCGCCGGAACGCACCTGCGAGATCATGTCGGTGTCGCTGCCCAGCTGGCTGTTGGGGAACACCTCGATCGAGAGCCGGCCTTGCGATTCGCTCAGGATCTCGGCGCACGCAGCCTTGAGCCCGGCCGTGGTGGGGTGCGATGGCGCCAGAGCGATGCCCAGCTTGTACGCGAAGCGAGCCGGCGCGGCGCGTGCCGACAGCGGCGCCAGCAGCGATCCGGGTGCGGCCCCCAGCGCGGCGAAGGAGGCGATCTTCTTAAGGGCCGCGCGCCGCCGGGCCACGCCGGGCTGCACCGCTTCAATGCCGGGAATCGGGCCGTTGTTGTCCATGGTGCTTGTCTCCTTTTCATGGGCATGCGTAGGGCGGCACGGTCTGTGGCCGTGCAGCCCTGCGTGCCTCAGCGGCTGTTGAGGTAGGCGGCGAACGAGCGGGCGCCATCCCAGTTCTGCACCAGCGTCAGCTTGCGCCGGGTGAAGAGGCCGGCCGCCACCCGCTCGGCGAAGGCCTCGAAGGTGCTGGTCGGATCGTTGATCTCGAACACGAAGCAGACCTTGGCTTCCTCGTTGGAAAGCCACGGACCAGCCAGCAGCTTCAGATCGCTGGGCAGGTTGTGGGGCTTGACACCCTGGCGCAGGTTGCCCAGGAAATCGACCACGCCCTTCATGACCGGCGCGCTCATGTCCTTGAGCCAGACTTCATTGAAAAAAATCGGCATCGTTCACTCCTTGGGGGCTCGACGCTTCGAGCCCGGGTTGTCTCGGGGCTGGTCTGCAGCCGCTCAGGCGTTGAGGCGATCGGCGTAGGCCTTCAGGCCATCCCAGTCGGACAGCAGCGTCAGCTTGCGCCGCGCGAACAGCCCGCTGACCATGCGCTCGGCAAAGGCGTCGAACATCGTGGAGGGGTCATCGATCTCGAAGATGAACATCACCTTCGCCTCTTCGGCCGAGAGCCACGGTCCGGCCACCATGCGCAGGTCGTTGGGCAGGTTGCGGGGTTTCTCGCCCACGCTCAGGTTGCCAAAGAAGGTGACGGCCTCATCCATCACCTTGGGGCTCACGTCGCCGAGCCAGACTTCATTCAAGAACAGCGGCATCGCAGTCTTCCATCAGGGGTTTGTCCATCCGGGCAGGCGGGAACGCGTTGTCGCATGTTCCGGCTGCCGCTCGGACCGCCTCGAACCAAACGGTTGAAGCGGGCAGGCAAAGAATAGGAAAGCGGTGCTGGGCGAGGTAGTCCGGAACGGAGATACCAGACTTTCCACCGGCGCTCGTCGGCACGATGCGCGTCTGAACAGCCTCAGGGCCCGCTGGGAGCGGGGCTACACCCCGGGCTGGGCCAAGACGATGGAGGCCGCGCTGCAGACATGGCGCGGAAAGTCGCTGGTAACGCTGTAGGCTTGTGGAACTGCTCTAAGTTTGGGAGGGCCGCTGGTGTCGGGTATCGCTATCAACCTGCTGCTCGCCAGCAGCCTCCAGGCCGCGCAGCCAGTGAACATCGCGTTTTCACGGCATTGCACGCTGATCATGTTGCCGATGAGCGCTGCGCTATGGCACGGGGTGCGTGCTGGCTTCTGGGCGGTGAGCCAACGCCGCGAGCGCGTGCTGCGGCGTTGGCTCAGGGACCTGTCTGTCGCATCGCAAGGCAAGCCACAGGAGCAGCCATGAGCGCGTGGGAGATCTTGGGTGCGTTTGGCCGCAGCTACCTGTTCGTGCTGGCCGCCCTGCTGCCCATCATCAATCCGCCGGCCACGGCGCCGATTTTCCTGAGCATGACCGAAGGAGCGAGTGGCTCCACCCGGCGGCTGCTGGCGCGCCGCATCGCGCGCAACACGGCCCTGCTGCTGATGGGCTCGATGCTGGTGGGCTCGTACGTGCTCGATTTCTTCGGCATTTCACTGCCCATCGTCCGCGTGGGCGGCGGCCTGATCGTCGCTACGGCGGCTTGGCGGCTGCTGTCGCCCGGGCAGCAACCGCTGGACCAGGGCAGCGGCATCGCCGAAGCCTTCACGGCTGAGCAGGCCAGCCGCCAGGCCTTCTACCCGCTGACGTTTCCCCTCAGTTGCGGCCCGGGCTCCATTTCGACGGCCATCACCGTCGGCGTGACCCTGCCCCATCCGCGCATGACGCTCTCGCTGGCAAGCCTCTCCGGAGGCGTGCTCGCGGTGGTCTCGATCGGCATGCTGATCTACCTCGCATTCCGCTACGCGCAGCACCTGCTGCGGCCCTTGGGCGAGGCAGGCACGGAGGTGTTCCTGCGGCTGTCGGCGTTCATCCTGTTGTGCCTGGGCGTCCAGATCGTTTGGGTTGGGGCCAGCGAGCTGCTGGTGGAGGTCATGATCCGAGCCGGGCAGGTCAGTCGGTGAGCACGGTCAGGATGTTGTTACCAGCCTTGCGCCTACACCATGCGGCGTGGCAAAGCTCGCTGCGAGCGCCCTGCCGTTTCAAGCAGTGCCGCGACTGTGGGCACGGTAGATGGACTTCGGGCCCTGGTGGTGGGCCCGTACGTCATGTGTGAATGGATGGTGAGCGCATGCGAAGTGCACGTCACCAAAGCCTTGCCAGCTTTGGCTGGCTTTCTTGCCAACCGATAAGAGCAGATAGCTAAGGGCGTTTTTGGCCCTCAAGCAAGGCGGCGCGAGCATGTACCAGCGCTGTTGGCTCAGCCAAGCCTCCGCTTCTGCTCCTGAGATTCCTTCATTTTTGTGAATGGAGATGCCTCGATGAAACTCATCCTGAGCACCTTGCTGGTTGCCGTATCCGCTCCAGTCTTGGCCGCCGTAGGTTCCAGCGCCAGCCTCACTGGTCTGCAGTACGAGTTGGTGGATATGGATCCCAACGACGGCATCACGCCCTACGTGCGGTTCAGCGGCGGTGCGCTAGCCCAGTCCTTTATCGACTACCACTTCTGCGACGTCGGAAACGTGTGCGACAGGGCTACGGGCAGCTTCACCGTGCCGGCCTCAGCCTCCATCGAAGCCTCCAACGGAAGCAAGAGCGGGTCTTCCTCGGTGTCAGACGCTGGACTGTTTGCTAGGGGGGTACTTACGACGTCAGCGTGGTGGGCTACGCTAACACCAAGCGCAACGAGTACCAAAGCCGTGCCCTGTACCGGACCGTTGACGGGCAGCCGCTGTTCGTGCTGTCGGCCAACACCGCTATACGGGTTACCGGTCAGTACACGCTGGATGCTTGGGGCACGCCCTGGGTCGATGCTCGTCGCGACTTCGGCTATGACGGCTCCTACGCCAGCGTGTTCTTTCAGTCCAAGTTCATTGACGGCGACCCATTCAAGCAAGAGGTGAGCGCGAACGTAACTCCGACCTCAGCGCCCGATAGCGAGCACCTGACGGGCACAAATGTCTGTGCTGCTGCGAAACGACAAGGACCACCAAGCTGTGCTGTGGGGCAACTGGGGTGTTGTCGCCGGCGGCAAGGTGTCGGCTGTTCCTGAACCGTCGACCTACGCGCTGATGCTCGCCGGCATGGCCGTGGCCGGCGTCGCAGCGCGCCGACGCCGAGCGTGATCTGCAGAGTCGGCAGAGCGCTGTCCGAGGCAACCATTGGTGCAACTCCTCTGCCGTCTTGGCTTCGCGCAGCCCCTGTCGCGCCTGCGCCAGCACTTCACTACCGCTGGCTGTTCAAGGCATGGCCTAATCTCCGTGATGGCAGACTGGGCCAGTCTTTCACCAGCGAAGACGCATTGGAATGAGAACCCCGGCTGCGGCGCTCAAGCGCCGGCCGGCTTTGCGATCGCCAAGACCACGATGGCCACGGCAAGGGCCGGCACCATCCAGCGGGCCTGTGCCATCCAGCGTGACAGGCTGCCCGGCCGTGGCTGGCGCAGGCGGCGGCGCAAATGACCTGACAGCAGGCCATGCCAGGCCGATAGCAGCACGACCAGCGTCAGCTTGAGCAGCAGCCAGGGTGCAGGAAACCAGCCACCCAGCCGTGCCAGCGCCAGCCCCAAGCCCCAGGCCAGCAGCAGCGCAGGCGAGGTCACCAAGGCATCCAGCCTGAGCACCGTCTCGGCCGGAGGGCCGGCGATACCTGGCTTGCCGGCTTCGATGTGTTGTAGGCCAAGCAACGTCCACCACAACAGCGACAACCCAACCAGCAGCACCGTCACTGCAAGGAGGTGCCCAACTTTGAGCAAGGTGTAGCCCGTCATGCCGACAACGCCAGCAGCGTTGTACGCGCCCGCAGCACGTAGCGGTGGACCAGCCAGCCGCCCAAGGGCAGGAACGCTGCGGCGGCCAGCCGCAGCGTCAAGGTCACAGGCCAGCCGGCATAGGTTGCAGTGACCAGCAGCCTCCAGCCGTAGAGCACGAAGGCCAAGCCATGGAGGGGGCCCATCACGTTGACACCCCAAGGCCAGCCCGCCGCGTGCTTCAAGGGCACGGCCACACACAGCAGGAGCAGCAGTGTCACGGATTCGGCAAGCGCGCAGCGGCGCAAGTGGCGCAAGTGGTCGGAGAGCATCGGGCGGCAATTCGTTGGAAAGAGGGCCGCCATGGTCGCCTCAGCCTACCGGCCCGCCCAAGTGGCTAGATGGCCAACTTGCGAGGATTTCTCGCCAATCATTACCTCAGAGCTACTGGCTAGAATTCTGTCACCGCTAGACTCTGGCCATGCACAAGGTGGCTGTCCTGGCGCTGCAGGGCGTCGTGAATTTCGATTTGGCGATTCCGTGCGAGGTGTTCGGCCGCGCGAGGCAGGCTAATGGTGCCGCGGTGTACGACATACTGCTTTGCGGCGAAGCGCAGACCGTCAAGGCCGGCTGGCTGGATTTGGTACTGCCCTGGGGGCTGGAGCGGCTGGCTGATGCGGACACGGTGATCGTGCCCGGGGTGCACCGGCCCATTGGGCCACCATCGGCAGAAGTGCTACGTGCGCTGCGCGCGGCGGCAGGCCGCGGTGCGCGCTTGGCCTCCATTTGCAGTGGTGCCTTCGTGCTTGCCGCGGCCGGGCTGCTTGACGGACTGCGGGCCACCACGCACTGGCTGGCCACGGCCCAACTAGCGGGCAGCTATCCCAAGGTCCGCGTGGAACCGAACGTGCTGTTCGTGGACAACGGCCAAGTGCTCTGTTCCGCTGGTGCTGCCGCCGGGCTGGATCTGTGCCTGCACATGGTGCGCCGCGACTGCGGCGCGGCAGTCGCGGCGGACGTGGCCAAGTTGAGCGTGATGCCACTGGAGCGTGCCGGCGGCCAGGCTCAGTTCATTGTGCACCAGCCTCCCAGCACGCGCGCCTCGCTGCAGCCGCTCATCGAGTGGATGGGTGAGCGCTGCCACCAGCCGCTGACGCTGGAAGACGTCGCCGCCCAAGCGCATTTGAGCGTGCGCACGCTCAGTCGCCGCTTCAAGGAGCAGACAGGCACGACACCGCTGCAGTGGCTGCTGTTGGCCCGCATTCGCCGAGCCCAAGCGCTGCTGGAGCAGACGGCGCTGTCGGTGGAGGAAATATCCGCGCAGGCTGGTTTTTCTTCTGCCGGTGCGCTGCGGCAGCGTTTCTCTGCCGTGATGGGCACGAGCCCGAGCGGCTACCGGCGTGCCTTTGGCTACGGTGGCTCTGATGGCGGGGAGGGCAGCCCGCGTTTGTCCTGACTACTACGGCCTGACAGGCCATCAAGGTGGGAGCGTCCATTCGCTCCCACTCGAACTGGCATCAGCGTGCCCGAGGTAGTCAACATTTGACTACCGAAACCGATAGGAGCGTTCGCCATGAACAAACAGCACCTGGTGCCATGAGCATTGGCCCGCCACGGCCCGTTGCGTTGCTCCAAGGCTCATCGAAACGTATCGACGTGGACCAGCTCGGGGAACTGCAGACCGGTTCGGTCCTGGGTTTCCGCGATGGGGCGAGGCCTGTAGGAGCCGAAGCTGATTTCCTGCGTGATGGGCCCGTGCGCCTGAATCTCGTCGGACTGGTCCAGCACGAAGCCGGCGGCCTTGAGCTGCCGGTCTTCCACCCAGGCCACGATCTTCCAGAAGGGGGTTGTCGGACTTTTCATGCGGATTGGTGCGGCAGTGGCCAAATTCGCCTGAATACATCCCGCAAATGGCCAAATGGCACAACCTGACGCCGGCCACGCCCTGGCTCAACACTGAGCTACAACCCAAACGCCAGCATCCGGTCGCCGGTATTCATATAAAGCACCCCGTCGGCCACCATGGGCGAGGAGACCAGCTCGCGGTCGGCCGGCGCGATCTGGCGGCTGTGCAGCACCTCACCGGTGAGGGCATCCAGCACGTACAGGCGGCCGTCCTTGCCGCCCAGGTACACCACACCGTTGGCGACGGCGGGCGAGGTCACCACCGTGCCGACGGCGGATTGCACCCAGCGCACGGCGCCGGTGCGGGCGTCTATGGCGGTCAGGCCGCTGTCGCCGCCCGCGTAGAGCACGCCGTTGGCCAGCGCGGGCGTCGAGTGGTTGAAACGGCCCGTCGGTGCCGACCACAGCTGCGCGCCCGTGCGGCGGTTGAGGGCATGCAGCTGGCCGTTGTGGTCGCTGACGTACACCGCGTCGCCTTCCACGACCGGTGCCGAATAGATCCCACCAGAGCCCACGGTGCGGGACCAGAGCTGGCGTCCGCTGTCCATGTCGTAGGCTGCCATGCCGTTGGCGTGGTTGGTCACGTAGACGATGCCGTCGCCGGCCGCGAGCGGGCCGGCCACCGAGGCATAGGTGCACGCCGGTGGCGTGCCTATGCAGATCCGGCGCGTCCACAGCAGCCGGCCGCTGGCCGCGTCGCGCGCTTCCAGGCTGGGCCCGCCGCTGAAGGTGGTGAACAGCTTGCCTTGCAGCACGGTAGGCGTGACGCTGGCTGCGCAGACGGCGTCGCTGCCGCGCCAGCGCACGGCGCCGGTGCTGGCGTCGAAGGCCGTGAACGGCGCGAGGCCGGCGCGTACACCCGCCCCTGTGCCACGGCCGGTGACGCGTCGCAGTAGGCGCTGAAGCCCGTGAACCGGGACCAGCTCTGCGCGCCGGTGGCGGCATTCAGCGCCAGCAGCCGGCCCTGCTTGAGGGACGAGGTCAGCACGTACACCAGGCCGTCCGCCAGCACCGGGGCACCTCGCAGGGGCGGGTCCGCCGGATCGCCGGTGGGCACTCCCCAGAGCAGCCGCAAACGCGCCACGTTGTCCGGGCCCAGCCGCTGTTCGTGCGGCGTCTCGCCGTGCCGGAACGTGCCGCGGTGGAACTGCGGCCAGTTGGTGCGCACGAGGAAGGGCCCGCTCGCACGGGTGCCGCTGCCACGGCCCACGGCCACGATGGGCCGGCTCCCCGGCAACGCGGAGGCGGGAATCACGACGTCGTTGGCCTTGAACACGCCCGAGGCGTCGGCGCGGGCCGTGCCCAGCGCGGTGCCGTCGTAGCGCAGCTCCACGTCCTCGAACGGGGCCATGCCGGCCCCGCGCAAATCCACCTGCGAGGCAGGCTCGCCGGCCTGGGGCTGCACGGCCAGTGTGGCCGCGTAGGCCAGCGGCAAAGCCGCCAGCAGCACAGTGCAGCCCAGCCGTTGCAGTGCAGTTCTGGAAACCGGCCACCGGTCTTGAATTCCGTTCATGTTCTTCTCCACGTTGGCGCGCACGACAGCCCTGTCGCACGAGCAAACCGTAGGTCAGGCGTGGAGAAGAAACGTAACGTGTGGAAGCCTGCAGGCACGTTTTGAGGCGCTGCAGGCACAAGCGGTTGCGGGAGCGGCCAGCAGCAGGAGCAAGCCTTCTAAGAGGCCTGCGGTGCAGCCGGAAAGCCCGATTTCCGGTGGCGCGGGTACCAGCGCATGAAGTTCAGCATGTCGATGCCGTTGAGCACCGCGCAGCGGACCTACAGCACAGCGCATTGGCGCCCTGCCGGCTCCAGCGCATGGCCCCCTTGTTCTTCATGCGCTGGTCAACGACATACTCGACGGCCGATTCGGCGCCAAATGTCGACATCGGCCGGCGCTGCCGATACCGCTTCCGTAGTCGATGAGCCAGTCGGCGTAGTTCTGCAGGTAGCTGATGAGGCTGCCCCGCGGGTTGCGAGATCCGGCCCAGCCGGTATCGCGACGTAAGGCTTCAAGGCGTTGCAGGCATTCCTGCTGGCGACCGTGCCATAGCAACCTTCAGTCGGCCGCGGCAGCTTGCACGCGAACGCCACGTCATCGCCTCCATCGGACAGCACGGTGACCGGCGCGTCCTGTGGCACGTGGAGCATGGTCAAGAAGGCCTGCTGCCTGGCGCCCTGGTGAGGATTGGAGCTGCCGACGTAGGCATGCGTGTACCCATGGTGGGCAACCGGCCGCACCAGCTTCGAAGCCACGACGGCGAAGTTGCGCACGCCCTCCTTTTCGGGCAATGCCCGGATCTAGCCGGCGTCAACGGCCAGCTCGATCTGCGGTCCCTGCGCCGGCTGCTGTTCTACAGCTGGCCGTCGTGACCGACGTGGCCGACGCACAAATGTGCGGGCCACCATTTGGACCTCCGCCTCCAAGCGCTGGCCGGTGTGCCGGACATTGACCTTCATGTTCGAAACCGGCAGGCCGCGGCCTGCCGGGGACGCATCGCGCAAGAAGGTCTGGGCCTGCCGGTACGCCATACGGCGGTGTACCGGCTTTGCAGCTGGATCGTTTTTGCCCCCGGGAAATGGCCGCTCCCCAGGCCGGCTCTGATCTCGGTTCAGAAGGTGGGAGGCTTCCATGCCATCTCTAACGATGACGACACGGCCATCCAGCGTATTCGGCCTTGCCAGGCTTCACATTCCCGCGTAGTTCGGACCGCCGCCGCCTTCGGGCGTGACCCAGA
>NZ_JAXOJX010000057.1:0-40230 GCF_034427735.1 Azohydromonas lata | reverse complement strand
GATGTGTATAAGAGACAGGCGCCAGCGTGTGGGCCAGCAGCAGCACGCCGCCCAGCAGCGCCGTGAAGCCCAGCATGCGCAGCCCGCCCGCGGCGGCGGCGCCTTCGGGGTCCACGGCCGGCCACACGGCGGCGTTGGCCGACCAGCCCGCCCAGGCCAGGCCCAGCAGGGCCAGCAGCAGCACGCCGGACCACGGGCGGGCGCTGGCCAGCTCGAACAGCGACAGCGCGCCCAGCACGCACAGCCACAGTGCCAGCGTCAGCAGCGCCGCGGGCAGTGCCAGCGAGGGCAGCACGTCCAGCGGGCCGGCGTTGCTTGGGCCGGGCAGCAGGTCCAGCACGCGGCAGCCCAGCAGCAGGCCCAGCAGCAGCGGCGCCAGCGCCTGCGGCGGCAGCAGGTTGCAGAAGCGGTACTTGGGCGCCAGCAGCGCGGGGGCGTCCGGGGCGGCCACCACGCCCGCGCGCGCGGCCAGGGCGGGCCAGGTGAAGGCGTCGTAGCACAGCACCTCGGCCACGAGGTGGCGGCGCAGCAGGAAGCCGCCGCCCAACGCCAGCGCGGCCAGGCCGAAGAGCACCAGCAGCACCACCGGCACGGGCCAGGGCGCGGTGGCGCCCAGGGTCTGCAGCCGCACCGTCTCGCGCACCGTTTGGGCGGCGGCCGCGGCCATGAGCAGCGCGGGGGCCAGGCCCAGCATGCGGGCCCAGATCCGCGCCACGCCCTGGCCCGGCGGCGTGCCGCCGGGTGCCGCGGGCACGGGGCCGTGCGGGCGGCGCAACTGGCAGGCCGCGCGCGTCCACAGCCAGCACGCGTGCACCAGCAGCCACAGCGCCAGGCCCGTGAGGGCGAAGCCGCCCACCATGCCCAGCGTGCGCAGCAGCCGCTCGGCCAGCCCGGCGTGGCTGGCGCGAAACGGCGACACGGCGGTGGCATAGAGCGCGTCGCCCGCCACGCCCGTGCCCAGCAGCAGCGCGGCCAGCGCCGCCAGCGCCAGCAGCACGCCGCGGCTGCGCAGCACGATGTCCACCACCGCCGCGCGCAACTGCGCGCGCTGCGTGCGCTGCGCTGCGGGCACCTCCGCGGGCAGGGTCACGCCCATGAGCCAGGCCAGCGCCGTGGCCGCGTGCAGCAGCACCACCACGCCCACGAGCCAGGCCTTGCTCGCGTGGGCGCCGCAGCCCAGTTGCGCGAGCCAGGGGCCGCGCGGCTGGCCCGGCGGCGTGCAGCTTGGGGAGCCGAAGCCCATGAGCAGCAGCGCGGCGGCGGCCAGGCCCAGGGTCACCCAGATGTCCTGCCGGACCAGGCGCAGGCCGGGCTGGCGCCGCGTGGCGCCGGCATACAGGGCTGCGGCGCCCAGCGCCGTGCAGCCCAGGGCCAGCCAGGGGCCCAGCTCGCCCACGCGGGCCAGGCCCAGGGCGTTTTCCAGCAGGTCCACCAGCACCAGGGCCAGCGCGGGCGGCACCAGCACGCTCAGGGCCACGCGCTCGCGTTGGGCGCGGCGCGCGGCCTTGTCGGCGCCCAGGGCCTGGGCCTGGTGCAGGGCCAGGGCCAGCAGCAGCCCGCCGTAGAGGGGGACGAGCAGCACGCTGTCCAGGCCGAGGTACAGCCAGGCCGCGGGCGTGCGGCCGCTCTGCTCCCACAGCCGCAGCAGCAGCTCCAGCGGGCCGTCCTCGGCGGTGCCGGTCCAGCCCAGGAAGTCTTCCACGCCCCAGCCGCCGGCCACGTCCAGCACGGCGCCCAGCAGTCCCAGCGCGCTCAGCGCCAGCGCAGTGGCGGTGGCGAAGAAGCCCAGGCCCGGCGACCAGCGCGGCGCGCGGGCGGGGGCCGGAGCGGGCGTGGCACCGGCCTGCGCCTGGCCTGCCGGGCGCGGCGAGGGCTTGCCGGCGCGGCGCGGCGCGAGAGGTTTGGCATCGGCCATGTGTTTACTTCCTGCGGCAGGCCCGATACGGGGGATGGCGGTTTTATTGCCATTGTGACCAGGGGGCCGTGGCCGCAGCCCCGTGCCGGCTCAACAGGCCATGAGTGCCGCACGCTGGGCCTTGCGCCGTGAAAGACCTCACGTGCGGACCCCGCGGGAACAGGGGTTGCCAGCGGCTTGGGTCAGGCCGGGTGGAGGGCCCCGCGTGGAGCAGGGCCCGCACCCAGTGACCAGGAGGACCCCATGAGCAAGCAGAGATTCGGCGTGGAGCTGCCCTCCACGCTGCAGCGTTCGCCGGACAAGGCGCAGCGCACCTATGCCAAGACGCTGCGCAGCGCCGAGGGCGAGTACGGCCGCGGCGAGCGCGCCCGCCGCACGGCCATGGCCTCGCTCAAGCACGGCTTCGAGAAGGTGGGCGACCGCTGGGAGCCCAAGGACCACAAGGGCCCGTCCGACCCGCAGGCCGCCGCGGGCGGGCGCCAGGCGCGCGAGCATCCGCAGGAAACCTTCGGTGGCGTGGACGTGCTGGGCCACAGCAAGGCCGAGCTGTACGCGCGGGCCAAGGAGTTGCAGATCGCCGGCCGCTCGACCATGAGCAAGGAAGAGTTGGCGCGCGCCATCGCGAGGAAGCAGCGCTGATGGGCGGCGCTCAGGACTGGCCGTGGCGGCTGCACGACATCCCGCCGGACCCCCCGGTGCCGCAGCCGCCCGCACCCCCCGCCCCGGACGCCGAACCGGCCGTGGAAGACCCGCCGACACCGAGCCAGTCGCCGCCGGTGAAGGATCCGCCGAAGTATTCGTGAGTTGGGCTCGGGCAAATTGACGGGTGCCTGCCGCAGGCCCATGTGCAGCGCCCCCTGCTTCGTCATTCCCGCGAAGGCGGGAATCCAGGCAGCCCCCAAACAGGCCGTAGCCCATATGCCGGCGTGTTGAGGTCAATACCTTGGCGTTCCTGCATTCCCACTTCGTTCTGGCGTGGGAGCGCCTGGATTCCCGCCTTCGCGGGAATGACGGAATAGGGGGCGAAGCGGCTCGGCTTACGGCATGCCGATGCATGCCGGCATTTGAGTTGAGTTGAGCCGAGCCGAGTTGGGTTGATTCGGATCGCCGTGAACGATTCCGGCAGGAATCAAACCTCAATCAGTCGATATCAGCCGATTCCCGCCCCATCACTCAAGAAACCGCGCTGCACCCCCCCTTGAACGACGACGGGCACGCCGTCGCCAACCCGCCGGTCAATTGCGACGCCTGCGGGTGGGTTTTCAGGAAATTCAGCACGTCCGGCCAGACATTCTTCAGGCCCTGCTGCGGCCGCGTCCAGAACAGGTAATTGGCGCGCAACTGGTTGCGGGCAAAATTGTACAAATCCTCCAGCGGCACCATGGTGCGCTCGCCCTGGTGTTTCAGGGCCACGTAGTTTTCATATTGGACGGACGGCGCCAGCGGTATCACGCCGGCCAGGCCCGGGTAGCGCACGTAGACGTTGTCGCGCAGCGACTTGTCGTCCAGGAACACGTCCGGCCCGCCCAGCCCAATGCCGTAGTCCGGCATCTGGTCCACCAGAATGGGAATGGCCTGCTTGGGGAAATTCACGAACTGGATGGTCACCGTGGTGGGGAAGGCCTTGCGCATGGTGCGGTTGGCCGAGGCCAGGTTCTTGAAGAATTGAATCTTGTCGTCGTCCTCGATATTGCGGTCCGCGGCCCGGCCCAGCGAGGTCTCGTTGATGGCCACGCCCTCCAGCGCCGGGTGGCCGTCCAGTTGCCGGCCCAGGCCGCGCAGGAATTCTTCCAGGCTCTTCAATACGCCTGGCTCCCACAGCGCAATGTTCTGGCCGTTGCGCTTGCGCGGGCCGCCGGGGGCTTCCTTTTCTTCTATGCCTATATTGAAAGTCGCCGCACCGCGTTCCGTCTTTCTCTCCAGATATTCGGGTACCGGCCGGTTGCCGCCGGCAAAAGATTTGAGCATCAGCAACACGTGCAGGCGCTTCTTGTATTTGGAAACCCGGTCCAGGTCTTCCAGTATGCGGCTGGCGTCCACCTTGCCTTCGTCGGTTTCCAGATCAGCCCAGGTGTAGCGCAATTGCAGTCCACGGGCGGACTGGATATTGCGGATCTGATCCAGCGTGTCGTCCACGGCGGCCGTGCCGCCGCGGCTGGGAATATGGATGTACTGGCCAGGGTGCCATTTCATGCCGCCGCCCTGGGCATGGGTCAGCGCGGGAGCGCAAGTGGCGGCCGCGGCAGCAAGCATCTGGCGGCGGGTCAGGTTCAGCATGTGGGAGGGTCCTTTCCAATCCATGTCCGGCGGGCAATCGCCGTGCGCACGACATGACACAAATGAAACGAGTCTGCCGGCGCAAGGCAGGCCGGCATCGCACCACAACTTCGCCCCATTTCCATCCCCAGGCCCCGTGAAAGCACTGAATGTGTAAATGCCGGCAGCCGCACCTTTACGAAATCAGTACATATTCGATAAAAGCAGTAGCGGCTTTGACGCTCAATTAGCAGATACAGCAAAGCTCATTACAGCTTTGCAGATTCCCTCTCTCTAGATTCCACAGCTCGACCATTGAGGGAATACCGGATGCGAGATTTGACCGTCACCGCGCTGGCCATGGTGGCCACGGTGCTGGCCTTCCTGCTGGGCGCGGACCACGTCGTCGCGAGCGCCTGGGCGCCGGGCGGCGCACCCGCCTGGCAGGCGGCCACGGCGCTGCTGCTGTTCGCGGGGCTAAGCTACGGCAGCCTGGTGTACTTGCTGGCCCGCTTCGGCCACGGCTGCCGCCAGCAGGGCTTCACGTCGCTTGGGCGCCCGGAGCTGGACAGCGTGTACGACGAGCACGCCGGCCCCGCGCCGCGCGTGTGCGTGCTGGTGCCGTCCTACAAGGAGGAGCTGCGCGTGGTGCGGCAGACGCTGCTGTCGGCGGCGCTCAGCGAGTACCCGGCCAAGCGCATCGTGCTGCTGCTGGACGATCCGCGCGGCGGCCCGGGGGCGGATGCCGACGCGCTGCAGGCCACGCGCGAGCTGGTGGCCGCGCTGCACGCGCGCTTCGAGCAGGCCGCGCAGCGGCTGGAGCGCGAGCTGGCAGGCTTCATGTTCCGCACCGCGGGGGCGCGGGCCTTCGACGCCGCGGCCGAGGCGCAGCGCGCCGCCGGGCTGTACGAGGCGCTGGCCGCCTGGGTGGAGCAACTGGCCGAGCCGCAGGCCGACGCCGCCTTCGCCCACGTGGACGACTTCTTCAACCGCCACATCGTCCAGGCCGCGGCCCACGCGCACCGCGAGCGCGCCGCGCAACTGCGCGCCGGGCGCGCGCCCACGCGGCGCGAGCTGCGGCTGGAGTTCCAGCGCCTGGCCACGCTGCTGCGCATGGACATCTCGGCCTTCGAGCGCAAGCGTTTCGACAACCTCTCGCACGCGCCCAACAAGGCGATGAACCTCAACAGCTACATCGGCCTGCTTGGGCGCGCGTTCCGCGTGGAGCGCACGCCGCAAGACGAGCAGCTGCGCGAGGTGCCGGCCGGGGCGCCGGCGGACTTCAGCGTGCCCGCCGCCGACTACCTGCTCACGCTGGACGCCGACAGCCTGGTGCGCCCGGACTACCTGTTGAAGCTCACCGCGGTGATGGCGCGCGACGAGCGCATCGCCGTGGCGCAGACGCCGTACTCCAGCCACCCCGGCGCGCCGGGCCTGCTGGAGCGCTGCGCGGGCGCGCAGACCGACATCCAGTACCTGGTCCACCAGGGGTTCACCTTCTTCGGCGCCACCTACTGGGTGGGTGCCAACGCGCTGCTGCGCGTGGCGGCGCTGCAGGACATCCGCGAGACGGTGGTGGAGCGCGGCTTCGAGGTGCCGGTGTTCATACAGGACAAGACCGTCATCGAGGACACGGGCTCCACGCTGGACCTCGTGCGCCGCGGCTGGACGCTGCACAACCACCCCGAGCGCCTGGCCTACAGCGCCACGCCGCCGGACTTCGGCGCGCTCATCATCCAGCGCCGGCGCTGGGCCAACGGCGGCCTGATCATCCTGGCCGACCTACTGCGCTACGTGGCGCGGCCCGCGCACGGCGCGCGCCCGGGGCTGTGCGAGCTGCTCATCCGCGCGCACTACCTGCTCTCGCCCACGCTCTCCAGCCTCGGCGTCGCGCTGCTGGCGCTGCTGCCGCTGGACCCGGCGCTCGCAAGCCCCTGGCTGGCCCTGTCGGCGCTGCCCTACCTGCTGCTGTACGCGCAGGACTTGCGCCGCTGCGGCTACGGGTGGCGGGATTTCGTTCGCGTCTATGCGCTCAATCTCATGCTGGTGCCGGTGAATGCGGCCGGCGTGCTGCAGTCGCTGCGCCAGATGCTGCTGCGGCGCAAGGCGGCCTTCGCCCGCACGCCCAAGGTGGGCGACCGCACGGCCTCGCCGGCCGGCCACGTGGCGGCGCAACTGAGCCTGCCGGCGCTGGCCTTGGCGGGCGCGCTGCTGGCGGCCCACCACGGGCAATGGCTGCTGTCCGGCTTTGCCGCCTTCAACGCGCTGTGCCTGGCCTACGGCCTGGCGCGCTTCATCGGCGTGGGCGCGGCCTGCGCCGACCTGAAGCTGGGTGCTGCCGCCTGGCTCTCGCGGGCGCGCCGCGGCCTGCGCCAGCGGCTTCAGCCCCGGCGCACGGCGTAGCGCAGCTCGGCGAAGACCTCGCCGAAGGCGCGCGCCGACAGCAGCCGCCAGGGCGCCTTGGACAGGTCGCGCGGCAGCAGCGGCGCGCCACCGCCCAAGGCGACGGGTGCGAAGGTGACGATCACCTCGTCCAGCAGCCCCGCATCCAGGAAGCGCGCGGCCAGCTCACCGCCGCCCACGATCCACAGGTTCCTGCCGCCGGCCTCGCGCGCCATCTGCGCGTGCACCGGCGCCACGTCGCCCTGGACGAAGCGGATGTCCGCCCCCGCCACGCGCGGCAGCTCGCGGCTGCTGAACACCCAGGTGGGCTGTGCGTAGAACCAGGGTTTGCCGGGGCGTCCTGGCGGCTGTATCTCGTGGCGCAGCAGCCATTCGTAGGTGTGGGCGCCCATGGCCAGCGCGCCGACTTGGGCGATGAACTCGTCATAGCCGCCGCCCGGCGCCTCACCGAACTGCATCAGCCACTCCAGCGAGTGCTGCGGCGTGGCGATGAAGCCGTCCAGGGACGAGGCGGTGTAGTACTGGGTTTTCATGGCGGGAAGTCTGGGCGGCTGGCGGGAGGCCGTCCAGCGTGGCCGGCCGGCGCCCGGGCGCTTGCGCGCCGCGCCAGGGTAGGCTGGCGGGCTTTGCGAATTTGCCCATGGCCTTCGCGCGTCACAGGGGAACACCAATTGCCCTTGCGCGGGGCTTGTTCATCACCGGGGATGTGAACCATGCCGACCTTCTCGCTCAACGGCCAGCCGACCACGCTGGCGCTTCCGGCCGACATGCCGCTGCTGTGGGCGCTGCGCGACGTGGCTGGCCTCACCGGCACCAAGTTCGGCTGCGGCATAGGCGCCTGCGGCGCCTGCACCGTGCACCTGGACGGCCAGGCCGTGCGCTCCTGCGTCACGCCGCTGTCGGCCGTGGAGGGCAAGCGCGTGGTCACCATCGAGCGCGTGGACCAGGACCCGGTGGGCCGCCGCGTGCAGGCCGCCTGGCGCGAGCTCGACGTGGTGCAGTGCGGCTACTGCCAAAGCGGCCAGGTCATGGCCGCCACCGCCTTGCTGCGCGCCACGCCCAACCCCGACGACGCGGCCATCGACGCCGCCATGGCCGGCAACCTCTGCCGCTGCGGTACCTACCAGCGCATCCGCGCGGCCATCAAGGTCGCCGCCTCGCAGATCGCACGTCCCACCCGCGGAGCCTGAGCATGGACATCGCCAGCAAGTTCCAACGGGGTGGCCGGGGCGGCCAGGGCGACGGTGCCGACGGCCCGTCTTCCGCCTCGCGCCGCGCCTTCATGCGCGCCGGCGCCGCTGCCGGCGGCGGGCTGCTCGTGGGCATCGCGCTGCCCGGGTGCGCCGTCAACCCGCTCAACGCCCCCAACCCGCCGCGCGACAAGAAGCCGCCCGAGGCCGCGGTGGGCCAGGCGACCACCGCGCTGTCGCAGGACGCGCCAGAGCTGGCCTACAGCGGCTTCATCCGCATCGACCGCCAGGGCACGGTGACCTTCATCGTCCACAAAGTCGAGATGGGGCAGGGCACCTTCACCTCCATCCCCATGCTGATCGCCGAGGAGCTGGAGGTGGACCCCGCCACCGTCAAGCTGGAGCAGGCGCCGCCCAACAACAAGCTCTATGCCGATCCGCTGCTGGGCGGCCAGCTCACCGGCGGCTCCACCTCCATACGCGGCGCCTGGGAGCCGCTGCGCCGCGCCGGCGCCACGGCGCGCACCATGCTCGTCCAGGCCGCGGCCCAGACCTGGAAGGTGGACGCCAAGGAGCTGCGCGCCGTCAACGGCGTGGTCACGCACCCGGCCAGCGGGCGCACGCTGCACTACGGCGAGCTGGTCGATGCGGCGGCCAAGCTGGACGTGCCCAAGGACGTGCCGCTCAAGCCCGCCTCGGCGTTCCGGCTGATCGGCAAGCCCGTCAAGCGGCTGGACTCGGCCGACAAGGTCAACGGCCGCGCCCTGTTCGGCATAGACGCCAAGGTGCCCGGCATGGGCATCGCCACCGTGGCGGCCTGCCCCATCGTGGGCGGGCGGCTGGCGGGCATGAACGAGGCCGCCGCGCGCGCCGTGCCCGGCGTGCGCCAGGTGCTGCGCCTGGACAACGCCGTGGCCGTGGTGGGCGACCACATGTGGGCCGCCAAGCAGGGCCTGGCCAAGCTGGAGCCGACCTGGACGGGCGGCCAGTACAGCGCGCTCACCACCGCCGCCATCGTGGCCGACATGGAGGCCGCCTCGCGCGGCGACGGCGCCGTGGCCCACAACGCGGGCGACGTGCCGGCCGTGCTGGCCGAGACGCCGGCTTCCGCGGGCCTGAGCGCCATCTACCAGATGCCCTTCCTGGCCCACGCCACCATGGAGCCCATGAACTGCACCGTGGCGCTGGGCCAGGGCCGCTGCGAGCTGTGGGTGGGCACGCAGGTGCCGGTGCTGGCGCAGACGGCCGCGGCCAAGGCCGCGGGGCTGCCGGACGAGGCGGTCGTGCTGCACAACCACTACTTGGGCGGCGGCTTCGGCCGGCGGCTGGAGGTGGACTTCATCGTCCAGGCCGTGTCCTTCGCGCGCCAGGCCAGCGGCCCGGTGAAGTTCGTGTGGATGCGCGAGGAGGACATCCAGCACGACATGTACCGGCCCTACTACCTGGACCGCATCGCCGCCGCGCTGGACGAGCAGGGCCGGCCCAAGGCGTGGATGCACCGCATCACGGGCTCTTCCATCATGTCGCGCTTCGCGCCGCCGCTGGTCAAGAACGGCGTGGACCCCGACGCCGTGGAGGCCGCGGCCGACATTCCCTACGACATCCCCGCGCAGCGCGTGGAGTACGTGCGCCACGAGCCGCCCATCCCCACCGCCTTCTGGCGCGGCGTGGGCGCCACGCACAACGTGTGGGTGGTGGAGAGCTTCATGGACGAGCTGGCCGTCAAGGCGCAGCGCGACCCCGTGCAGTACCGCATGGCGCTGCTCGCCAAGCAGCCGCGCTGCCGCGCCGTGCTGGAGCTGGCGGCGCAAAAGGCCGGCTGGACACAGCCGCTGCGCGAGGCCGCGGGCGAGCGCGCGGGGCGCGGCGTGTCGGTGCAGTACGCCTTCGGCAGCTACATGGCCATGGTGGCGGAGGTGGCCGTCAACGCCGACGGGCAGGTGCGCGTGCGCCGCGTGGTAGCGGCCGTGGACTGCGGCCAGGTGGTCAACCCCGACACGGTGCAGGCGCAACTGGAAAGCGGCGTGGTGTTCGGCTTGGGCGCGGCGCTGTGGAACGAGGTGACGCTGGACCAGGGCCGGGTGCAGCAGAGCAACTTCGGCGACTACCGCGTGATGCGCATGAACGAGATGCCGCGCGTGGAGGTGTACCTCGTGCCCAGCCAGGACCAGCCCGGCGGCATCGGCGAGCCCGGCACCTCCGGCATCGCCCCGGCGCTGACCAACGCCATCTTCGCCGCCACCGGCACGCGGCTGCGCAAGCTGCCCGTGGGCGACCAGCTCAAGCCGCCCAAGGCCGCCTCGGCCGCACCGGCCAGGGCCACGAAAACGGCGCGGGCCAACTGAGCCTGCCGCGCCCTTGACGGCGCGCGCGGCGGCGAGAGCGCCGCGCCGCCGGCCATGCCGGAATTTCCGCCGCTCTTGACGTTCTGCCCCAGGCCGGTGTGGGCGCTTGCCTGATAATTGGAAATCCGCACCCGCTGGTTATTATTAAAATAACTGAGCGGGAATAAAGATAATGATTATCGGGGGTGTATCTTGAGTAAATATGGGGTGGTTGCCGCCTGCGTACTTGTTTTGTCAGCCTGTGGCGGCGGCGGGGAACAATCTCTCGTTAATAAATCGTCGTTTGCGGCAGGCGACTCACGCACTTATGAGCAAAGCGTGGTGGTCGGCGGCAACAGTACGGTCAACACCAAATTCAGCATAACTCGTAATTCGCCCACTGAAGACGGTTCATACACCGTCACGACGCGGGATTTGAGCAGCCCCAGTACGGTCGACGGTGTGAGCATCGGTGGCAGCCAATCCGTAGCCGCCTACGACGCACAGCACCACCTGCAGCAGACGACAAGCACCGGCGCTGGACGCGCGCCAACGGTTTGCAAGGACGCCTCTCCCAGGAAACCCCGGCCCGATCCGCTGCTGCTGTCCAGCGTCTGGAGCGATGACTGGTCCATAAGCTGCGACGTGGGCAATGTGACGTCGCACCACGTAACTTCCTATCAATTGCGTCACGGCCACGTGGTGGGACTGGACACGGTGACCGTGCCGGCCGGCGCGTTTGCCACGGTGCACATTTACCAGGAAGTTGACGCCACCACGACGTCCGTACCTTTTATCCATCATTCAGTGGAGAATATTTGGTTGGACCGCGTTACTGGAATTAATGTCAAAACGGACTTGGAAATATCCTATTCCAATGGCGCGCCTGTTGGAGCTTATGTGACCCACCTCACTGACGAACTTGCTGCCGTGCAGCAGGGCAGTCGATGATTTCTTCGCGGCGTCGGGCGCCGGCTGTACGCCTCATGCTTTCAGCTTGAGAACGCCTTTTGCGCATGGACCAAGTCCAAAGGGTCTGGGGCCTGTGCGCATAAATATTCCTGCGTATCCGGTTATTTGCTTTATCAACCCGGCAATTAAAAAGAGTACGTGGCCCGTGAGCTGGCGTACACGGCCTGCTCGTCTTCGAAATAGTCCCTGACACGCTGTGGCATGTCGCTCAGCGCCTCCATGAAACGCAGGGCAATGCGCTTGAGAGTGCTACGGTCGCTGCTGCCAGGGCGCATGCGCAGTTCAGTCTTGAGGTCACGGTTGACGAGTTCGTCGGGGTTCATCTGCGGCGAATACGGTGGCAGGTAGAACAGCTCGATGTCGTCCTTCCTGGCCTGCGCCCACTGCCGTACTTTTTCGGCGCGGTGCACGGCCAGGTTGTCCACGATGAGAAACACTTTGGCCGGCGAGTCGTGCACCACATCGGCCATAAAGTCGATGAAGCGCTCGGCGTTGATGGCGCCATCATGAAAGCCAAAGCGCAGCAGGCCCTGGTTGGTAAGCGCCGAGATCATCGTGATGCCGGGCGTAGGGCGCCGTGCAGCGTGCTCGATCACGGGCGTGTGGCCTTTGGGTGCATAGCCGCGCAGCCAGGCCGTATCCTGGCGCACGGCCGTCTCATCCGCCCAATGCACCAGGGCCCTTTCGACCTTGGCACGCCGCACAATGGTTGGATACTCAACCTCCAGCCATTGCCGAACTTGCTCGGGTCGCTGCTCCAGCGCCCGCTTGGCTGGGCGCTGCGGCGTGAAGCCCCAGCGCCTCAAGTACTCGCCTACCGTGCGGACGGGCATGTCAATACCAAAGTCGAGCTTGATGGCCTCCTGCACGGCCTTGCGGCTCCACAGCGCATAGGGCAGTCCCAACCGCGCCGGGCTGCCGCCCACGATCTGCTCGCGCAGCCGTCGCTCGTCTTCGAGCCCGAGTGTGCGCTTGTCGCCCAGCAGCCGGCCGCGGCGCGTCGAAGCCACGTCTGCGGGCTGCTGCTCATTGAGTCGGTAGCGGTTCACCCAACTCATGACCGTGGAGCGGTGTAGCCCCACGATGGCTGCGATCTCGTCCCACGTCTTGTGCGCCTGTCGCAACCGGTGCGCCTGGCGACGCAGTAACTGCAGCGATTCCTCGGAAAGTTTGCGACCGTCGGGCTTGTCCATGAGTACAAATTAGGCGGTCGGGTCTCTTATTGCCAGGTTAATAAACGGCATCCCGGTGGGCCGAAGAGGAAGGACTGATACAGCGGAAACCCGCCATGAGCGGCGGACATCAATCCTGGCCAAAGCCGGGTCCGCCCTTCCGGCGCGGTTGGGCAGGCTCAACGCGACGGCTCCAGGCGGTCCACGACGTCCAGCCGGCCTTGGGCAGTGGTGAGCACGATGCCCTCGGCTGAGGCCACGCCGGCCCCCGTGAGCGCCGTGATGTTGACCTGGTGCGTCACCACCACCAGCGCCCGCGGGCCGCGCCAGGCCAGCAGCCGCTCGCGGGCCGCGGCGGTTTGGGCGCGCGGGTCGCCGCGTTCGTCGAAGAAGGAGTTGAAGGCCGGCTCCTCGCGCGGTTCGCCCAGCGCCAGCAGCGTGGCCGTGTCGCGGGTGCGGCACCACTGCGAGGTCCAGACCGCGCCGACGGCCACGCGCTGCGCCCGCAGCCGCTCGCCCACGCGCCGCGCCTGCTCGCGTCCGCGCCTGCTCAGGTTGCGCTGCGTGGCGCAGTCGCCGAGCGTGAAGCCCGGCGGATCACCCACGCCGGGCGCCTCGGCATGGCGCAGCAGCACGATGCCGCCCGCGCGCAGCGCGGCCCAGGCGGCGTCGTCCGGCGCGGCCGCGCTCCAAGCGGGCGCCGCCGCCGCGCCCGCCACCACCGCCGCCAGCACTTGCCGCCGCTGCATGCCCGCTGGTTCCGCCTCGCCCATGGTCCAGGCCTCCTGAGCCGTTGTCCTGCCGATGTGACCAGGGTTTCCCGGGCAAGCCGCAAGCCGAGCGCCGCTCAAACGCCTTGCCCTCGCCATGGGCTTTTTCGTGGGAAAGTTTCGTTCTAGTTTACGATTGAGAACGATTCGCATTTGCGTATAGAAACCGATGAACCAATCGAACAGGGGCGAGGTGAGGACCAAACCGCGGTGGCGTGGCTTGGGCGGGCCCGCGTGGCGCTTGTGGGGCTGGCCGGTGGGGCTTGGGGCGTTGACGGCCTCGGGGCTGTTGTCCGCGCTGGTGTCCGAGGCGGGCGGCGATGCCTGGTCCTGGTTCGCGCTGGGCGTGCCCGTGGCCGTGATGGCCTGGTTCAGCGGGCGGCGGGCGGCGCAGCGTCAGCCGCTGCCGGCTGCCGGCGCGCGGCGCTGAGGCCCGGCCCATGGCGAGCACGCGTTCCCTGAAAGCCTGGTCGTGGCTGCACAAGTGGAGCAGCCTGGTGTGCACGGTGTTCATGCTGCTGCTGTGCCTCACCGGGCTGCCGCTGATCTTCCAGCACGAGATCGACCACCTCCTGGGCCACGAGATCGAGCCGCCCGCGCTGGCGCACGAGGGCCCGCCCGCCAGCCTGGACGCGGTGCTGCGCGCAGCGCAGGCGCGCTACCCGGAGCGCGTCGTCCAGTTCGCGTTCCCGGACGAGGACGACGACAGGCTGTGGTTCGTCACCCTCACGCCCACACCGGCGCCCACCGAGGACTTCAAGTCCATCGTCGTGGATGCGCGCACGGCCCAAGTGCTGGGCGAGCGCGTCCTCGACGAGGGCTTCATGCACGTGATGCTGCGGCTGCACGTGGACCTGTTCGCCGGGCTGCCGGGCAAGCTCTTCCTAGGCTTCATGGGGCTGCTGCTGGTGCTGGCCATCGTCAGCGGCGTGGTGCTGTACGCGCCCTTCATGCGGCGGCTGGACTTCGGCACCGTGCGGCGCGAGCGCTCGGCGCGGCTGAAGTGGCTGGACCTGCACAACCTGCTGGGCATCGTGACGCTGGTGTGGTTCACGGTGGTGGGCGCCACCGGCGTGGTCAACACGTGGGCCGAGCTGGTGATGAAGTACTGGCAGTCGGACCAGCTCGCCGCGCTGCTGTCGCCCTACCAGGGCCAGCCGCTGGTGCCCGCGGCCGAGCGCGGCTCGCTGCAGCGCTCGCTGCAGGCGGCGCAGGACGCCGCGCCGCACACGCAACTGTCCTTCATCGCCTTCCCCGGCACCGCCTTCTCCAGCCCGCACCACAACACGTTTTTCCTGCGCGGCGACACGCCGCTCACGGCCAAGCTGCTGCAGCCGGTGCTGGTGGATGCCCGCACCGCCACCGTTACCGCGGCGCCGGAGCTGCCTTGGTACCTGGCGGCGCTGCTGCTGTCGCAGCCGCTGCACTTCGGCGATTACGCCGGGCTGCCCATGAAGGTGCTGTGGGCGCTGCTGGACCTGGCCAGCATCGTGGTGCTGGGCAGCGGGCTGTACCTGTGGCTGCAGCGGCGCCAGCCGCGCCCGCTGGCGCAGGAGGCCGGCGTGGCGCTGGCCGATGCCGCACCGCGGGCGCGCCGCGCGCAGGTGCCCCAATGAGTCGCCCAGGCCCGCGCTGGCGCCTGGTGCTGGACTGGCTGCCCGTGGCCGTGGCGGCGGTGCTGGCCGTGGCCGTCTACGTCTTCGTCCCCGTGGCGGGCTGAGGCTCGCGCTGAACCCCCGAACCCATTGAGCCTCCTGAGCCCCCGTGCGTGCCGCCGGCCGCCCGGGGCGGGCCGCCGCATGGGCCGGGCCCGCCCGCTTCCTTCTTTCTCCTCACAACGCCCTGGAACACTGAGCATGCGCCTTGACGAACACGATCCCCTCGACGCGGCGGCTGGCCCCAGCCTGGAGGCCCTGGTGGCCGGCACCGTGGCCCTGATGACGGCCTGGGCCGACCCCTGCCCAAACGCCCGCGTGGACACCGCCGCGCAGCGCGCGCTGCTGGCGCACAAGGTGGCGCTGAACCTGTTGCTGCTGCAACGCCACGAGGGTGCCAGCCAGGCGCTGCGCGGCGCGCTGGGCAACGCGCAGTCGCGCTGGGCGCAGCTCGCGCAAGGGCACGCGCTGCCGCCGTGCGCGCAGTCGCTGGCCGCTTCCGTGGCCCTGCACTGAAGGGGCCGGCTGCCATGGCTTCCAAAGGAACCCGGCGCATGGCGCCGCCCCGCCCGCACCTGCTGGCCCTGGCCGCGGCGCTGGCCTTGTTGGGCGGCGCGCCGCGCGCGCAGACGGCGGCTCCTCCCGCCGGCGCACCGGCCTCGCTGCCACCGGCGGGCGATGGGCGGGATGCGGCCGATGCCGCCGACACCACGTTGCCCGCCGTGCGCGCCACGGCACGCTCCGAACGCGAAACCGCCACCTCGCCGGTGCGCGGCTACCAGGCCCGCCGCGCCGCCACCGCCACCAAGACCGACACGCTGCTGGCCGAGACGCCGCAGTCGGTGACGGTGGTCACCCGCGAACTCCTCACCGACCAGGGCGCCACCAACGTGCAGGACGCGCTCAACTACGCCGCCGGCGTGCGCTCCGACGCCTACGGGCTGGACTCACGCACGGACTCCGTGCGCATCCGCGGCGGCGATCCCGTGGAATACCTGGACGGCCTGCGCAAGAACTTCGACTACTACACCAGCAACGCCCGCACCGAGCCCTACACGCTGGAGCGCATTGAGGTGCTGCGCGGCCCTGCCTCCATGCTCTTTGGGCAGGGCGGCACGGGCGGCGTGGTCAACATGGTGAGCAAGCGGCCGCAGGCCGAGGCGCAGGGCGAGGTCGGCTTGCAATTGGGCAGCTGGAACCGGCGCCAGCTCCAGGCCGACCTGACGGGGCCCCTCACCGCCGGCGGCCAGTGGCTCTACCGCCTGGTGGCCGTGGCGCGCGAGGCCGGCACGCAGGTAGACCACGTGCGCGACGACCGCCGCGTGCTCGCCCCCTCGCTCACCTGGCGCCCAAGTGCCGCCACGTCGCTGACGCTGCAGGCCCTGGCGCAGTCGGACCGCAGCGGCTCCACGTCGCAGTTCTTCCCGTGGTCGGGCGTGCTCACGGCCAACCCCAACGGCCGGCTGCCCACGAGCCGCTTCATCGGCGAGCCCGGCTGGGACCGCTACGACACCGACCGCCGCAGCCTGGGCTGGCTGCTGGAGCACCGTTTCGACAACGGCTGGACGCTGCGCCAGAACGCGCGCTGGACGCGCAACGACGTGGATTACCGCTCCACCTACGCCGACTCCTTCAGCCTGCCCGGCGACTGGGGCGCCGACCCGATGGGCAAGCGGGTGCTGGAGCGCTATGCCTATGCCGAAGACAACCGCACGCGGCTGCTGACGCTGGATCAGCACCTGCAAGGCCGCAGCGACGCCGTCGGCGTGCGCCACGACTGGCTCCTGGGCCTGGACCTGGCGCGCTACCGCAAGCGCGGCGAAGTGGGCTCCGCGGCCGGCGGCCTCATGGACGCCTACGCCCCCGTGTACGGCAATTTCACGCCGCCGGCGCTCAGCCCGGCGGCGCCCTCCACCCAGCGGCAGGCGGGCCTGTACCTGCAGGACCAGATGCGGCTGGGAACGCACTGGCAGCTCACCGCCGGGCTGCGCCACGACGAGGCGCGCAACGAGACGCAGGGCGCCGGCACCGAGGCCAGCCGCGCCAACAGCAAGCGGCTGGCGCTGATGTACCTGGCCGACGGCGGCTGGTCGCCCTACCTGAGCTACAGCGAGTCCTTCCGCCCCGTGGCCAACCAGGGCAACCAGCGCTTCAAGCCGCTGCGCGGCAAGCAGTGGGAGGCCGGCGTGAAGGGCGACCTGGACGGCGGCCGCACCGTCCTCAACGCCGCCGTGTACGACCTGCGCGAAGTGAACCAGTTGCGCCAGGACCCGACCACCAGCCTGTATGCGCAGCTCGACGAAACGCGGGCGCGCGGCGTGGAGCTGGAGCTGAAAACCTCGCCCGCGCGGGCCCTGGACCTGGTGGCGAACTACACCTACACGGACTTGGAGGCGCCGCTGGAGGCCGTGCCCGCGCACCAGCTCTCGGCCTGGGGGCGCTGGCGTTTCGCGTTGGGCGGGCTGCCCGGTTTTTCACTGGGCGCGGGCGTGCGGCATCTGAGCGCATTCCACGACGGCGCGGGGCCCACGGTGCCGTCCGTGACGCTGCTGGACGCCCTGCTGGCGTGGGAGGGCGCGCACTGGCGCGCGGCCCTGAACGTCAGCAACCTGACGGACAAAACTTACGTCGCCACCTGCCTGGGCCGGGGCGACTGCTGGTGGGGTACACGGCGCAATGCCGTGGCGTCGGTGAGTTACCGCTGGTGAGGGGCAAGGCCGGGCGGCGTTGGACGCCCGGCCGGGGACAGCGGGGGCTGCGTCGGCC
Source organism: Azohydromonas lata (assembly GCF_034427735.1). NCBI lineage: Bacteria > Pseudomonadati > Pseudomonadota > Betaproteobacteria > Burkholderiales > Sphaerotilaceae > Azohydromonas > Azohydromonas lata. The sequence continues at coordinate 22,807 of NZ_JAXOJX010000057.1, read as the reverse complement.
TTCGTCGGCATCGCGAGAGGCCTGGCAGGCCCTCGCAGTGTTCCCCAACAGCACGGCGCGGCGCCGCCGTCCCGCGCGCCTACTCCACGCGCAGCGGCGCCGACAGCTCCAGCGTGCGGTGCGCGACGCGGTCGGTCACGCGCGCGAGCACGCGCAGTTGCGCGCCGCGCTGCGCGGGCGTGGTGCGCAGCGTGAGCGCGGCGCTGCCCAGGGAGAAGTTGGGCGTGGCCGGGGGCTGCGTCCACAGCGAGCCGCTGCCCAGGGCCTGGCGCGAGCCGTCGGCCGCCAGCAGCGCGAACTCCACGGCCACGTTGCAGCGGCCGGCGGCGTCGGGGGCGCAGCCGCTGAGGATGACCACCGCGCCCACGCCGGCGCCCGCGGCCACGCGGTCGGTGGCCTGCAGGTCCGGCTGCGTGCCGGCGGCGGCGGCCGCGGCCCAAGCGCGGCGCAGGGCGGGCTCATCCGGCGTGAGCAGCAGGTGGGCGGTGAAGGCGGCGTTGGCGCGCAGCGAGTCGCCGGGCACGGCCGGCGCGTCGGCCGGTGCGGCCAGGGGGCCGCGCACGGTGGTGGCGGCCACGAAGAGCGCGGCCGCAGCCAGGCCCAGCGCCAGCGCGCCCAAGCGCAAGGGGGAGCGGGCTTCTTCTTTTGGGCGGGTCGTGGGCGTGTGCATGGCGCCATCCTCCTAGTCAGCGCGGAGCTTGCAGCAAGCGCCGGTGCCACTGCGTCTTCGTGGGGGTGGGATTTCCTCCTGGGTGGGCCTGGGGGTGCGGGGCGGGGCCTGTCCTGCCTGGGCCCGTCGTTCAGGCGGGCGTGCGCAGGCCCAGGCGGAACGCCGTCTGCGCCACTGCCCCGGCGCCCACCAGCACCAGCGCGGCGGCCACGCCGTGGTCCGTGCCCAGGCCGGCCAGGGCGCTGCACAGCGCGCCGATGGCCATTTGCGTGAAGCCGTAGAGCCCGGCGGCCGAGCCGGTGAGGCGCGGGTCCACGCTCAGCGCCCGCGTGGAGACGGCCGGGCTGGTGAGGCCCGCGCCCGCGGCGTGCACGCCCATCACCGCGGCCACGGCCCAGGCCGGCGGCTGCGCCAGGGCCAGGGCCGCCAGCAGCGCCAGCGCGCAGGCGAGGCTGAGCGTGGCGCCGCAGCGCATGAGGCCGAGCGGCGCCACGCGCGGCGCCAGTCGTGACGCGGCGAAATTGCCCAGCGACATGCCCACCACCGGCGCCATCAGGTACAGCCCCACCTCGTGCAGCGGGCGGTGCAGCCGCTCCACGAAGATGAAGGGCGCGGCGGCCACGAAGGCGTAGAAGGCCGTCGTCGAACAGCCCCCGCCCAACGCGCAGGCGACGAAGTCGCGCGAGCGCAGCAGCACGCGCGCGTCAGCCAGCAGGGAGCCGCGCCGGGGCTGCGCGGCCACGGCCGGGCGCGTCTCCGGCAGGCGCAGCGCCACGGCGGCCAGCGCCACCGCGCCCAGGGCCACGAAGCAGGCGCACACCCAGCGCCAGCCCGCGTGCAACACCACTACGGCGCCGAGCAGCGGCGCCACGCCCGGGCCTATGAGCGTGATGAGGCCCAGCGTGGCCAGGCGCTGCAGGGTCTGCTGCGCGTCGGAGGTGTCGCGGACGATGGCGCGCGCCAGCAACAGCCCCGCGCAGCCGCCCAGCGCCTGCAGCAGCCGACCGGCCAGCAGCGTGTGCACGTTGGGCGCGGCCAGGCACAGCGCTGCCGCGGCGGTGTAGAGCGACAGCCCGGCCAGCAGCGTTGGCCGGCGCCCCCAGCGGTCGGACAGCGGGCCGTAGACGAGCTGGCCCAGCGCCAGGCCCAGGATGTAGAGGCTGATGCTCAGTTGCGCCGCCGCCGTGGTGGCGTGCAGCTCGCGCGCCACCAGCGGCAGCGCGGGGACGAACATGTGCATGGCCAGCGTGCCGCTGAAGGTGACCAGCACCAGCAGCCACAGCGGCGGGGCGACGCGGTTTGCAGGGAACTTCATGGGGTGGTGGCCGCTCGGGGGCGCGGCCGGCGCTGCGGTTGAACGGAAGAAGGCCAAGCGCGGTGCGCGGCTCAGGGCGTGGCGGTGTCGGCGGGCGTCGCCTGGCCGGCCTCGTGGGCGAGGGCGGTGTCCAGCGCGGCGAGCACGCGCAGCGTGGCGTGGAGGTCGGCCGGCTCCACGTCGCCCAGAAGGCGGCGGCGCAGCAGGACGAGGGCGTCTTCCAGTTGCTGGGCGATGTCCAGCCCGGCGGCGGTGAGGCGCAGCCGCTTGGCGCGGCGGTCGGCGGGGTCGTCCTCGCGCTGGACGAGCCCGGCGGCCACGAGCTGGTCCATGAGGCGCACGAGCGAGGAGGGCTCGATTTCCAGCGCCTCGGCCACGGCGCCGGGGCGTGCGCCCTCGGGGGCGCGGTGGATCACGACCACGGCCCAAGCGGTGGCGTGCGACAGGCCGAACTGCGCCGCCACCCGGTCCGCCGCCGCACGGTAGCCGCGCGACAGCCGCAGCAGGCCCCGGGTGAGCTGGCGCAGGGGATCATCGATTGTTTGCATGCTAAATAATAGCTTGCGTAGGAAAGGCCTGAAGGGCAGGCAGGCTTGGGATGCGGGGGGCGGCAATACAGCGCGTGTGGACTGGGATGTTCTAAAACACCCAACAGGCAAACGGATTTTCAGGACGGTTCTTTGGAAAAACCGCCTGTGTTGTGTGTGCAATATTTTAATGAAACCGCTTGGCTTTGTCAGAATTCGTGTTGTCTATTTCAATTCTACGAATTGCCCGCTTCTGGTGAGTTGATACTTCCGGTTGTGCCCGGAAGTGCTGCACATATATTCTTCGCTAAAGTCGCAGCCGTCGTTAAGTTGATCAATTACTTTGTTGTTTTTGATTGATATGTAAGCGGTGCTGGTGACGTCGCGGGATTCCGTACGTTCGAGGTCGTCTACACGTGCGAGAATTACGTCGCCTAATGGCGGGAATACAACAAAGAGAGGATGAAGCCCATTTGATACAGGGTTGTTGTAATCATCTGTCCCGTTTCTGCCGCCTGAGGAAAAATAATTATGGCTTCCTATGGCTTTACTGACGGAATCCTTGCTCTCTTTGGAGGCGATGTATGGGAAGAATGAAGGTGAACAGCTTATTGTAAGTTGAGGAATGCCTCTTCTTTTGGGTAAATTGCCCGCGCAATGCTCCATATAGTCAGCGCTCTTGAACGGAAGTGGAGTGGCCTTCAAGTTTTGAGGAAGTATGGATTGAGGGTTGGGTGCTGTGGCAGTTGATCGAGATGTTGACCTTGTAAAAACGTTAAGGATTGGTCCGCCAGTGATAATTATTAGTTTTTCATTTGCGAAAATTATGTCATTTCCCAAATGATTGCAAATATTGGATTGATTTATATGATAGTACGTTGTCATTTTATTTGGTTCAAATCCAAAGTGTTTCATAAAAAATCGATTAATATCTTCTTCTCTTTCGCCCGACTTCAGCAAGAGTTGGAATGGAAGATCTGCTCTGTAAACTTCCTTATAAATCTTTGCCTTGCAGGTGGGTGATATAGAGATGGTTTCGTTGCTTATTTGTATTGTTGATGTTTGAGTTCGTGCAGGCTTGGTGGTTAAATTTTCGTAGTCCAGAACTTCGTAAATATTCCACATCCCGTCCAAAGTTTCCGCTGAGCACGTGCTGACGCAGACCGCGGTAAGTCCAGAAATCAGCGCATATTTGGTGGCTTTCATGGTTTTAGTGTGTGGTGTTATAAAAATTGTTGCGAAATAACTTCATCTCGCCGTTACGTCGAGCGATTAATCCTGGGGTGCTGTTGTTTGTTATATCGGCAAACTCATCGCAGCAGCCGTTGTAATCCTTTGTGTTAAGTTTTGACAGCAGTATTGGGCATTTTTTGAATGAACCAATATTGAAAATTAAGCTTGCCAAGGCATCGTATTCGTGCTGAAAAAGCGGCACTTGAATTTTTGATTTGATAATGGTTTGTGTTTTCTCTATGTCCTCAAGAAATAATTTTTCTGCCTCAATTTGAGTAATTTCTAAATTATATTTTCTTGAGTTTTCTCTCGTATTCAGGGTTTCGCATTTTTGAAAATCAATCACTCGGCCCCAACCGATCGTGCAATACCCTCTGGAGTCGTTGTAGGCCTGAAGTTTGCATTGTTCCCAAGCTTTAATAAAATAAATTCCCTTCTGTGATACTGAAAGAGTGGAAATATCAAGTCGCTTTTCAATTCCACTTTCGGACGCTGCCTGTGTCGATGCAAAAGGGCGTTTGATTGCGTCAATGCCGCTGCAGCAGAGTAAAGCCAATCGATTTTCTCTTTGAGCGATGTCCAGCATTGAGTCACCATCAGCCGAAGATTGTGTTGTGGCGTAATAGCGGGATGCTTTGTATTGTTGTTCATATTGTCGAACATCCACATGTACCCAACTGGTGGCTCCATCTTTTGCTGACTCCAAGGAGAGCTTGTTGCTCTCCGTCCAGCCAAGTTGAGCGCCCAGATATTTAATGAATATTTTGGATCGTATGGTTTCAATATCATGTTCGGCGCACCTTGTAGTTGTTTCTTTTTTGTTGAATTGTATGTCAAGTGCGTTTCCCATGTGGTTTGTTGTTGTGCGAGCATGCAATGCATTGTCGTGCCAGCATCGATATCCAGAAGATATTTTGAGAAATTTATACCCGGGGCATTTACTGGTTGATTCTAAGTAAAAAATGGCGGCGCGTAGTGCCCATAGAAGAGCACGATGAATCCCTGGGTACTCTGTTCCTTCAATATATTTTGTTTTTTCCTTGTTTGAGAATATTTTTGCTTCGGATGAGTCAGTAAATTCGTGACCAAAGCCACTGCAATGGTTGCATCGACATTTCATGGTTGCTATGTCAATTGGAAATTGAATTCGGAGCGCATCAATTGCTGCTAAAGTGAGTCCGCACACTTTGCCTGTCGCGACTGTGCCCATGTAATCCGTTTGAAATTGCATGACTGCTGCTTTGGTTTTGTTTGTGAATATATTTAAAGGAATTGAATCAGATGCGGTTCCGCCAAATCCGGTTAAACGAATGTTGATCTCTTCCACCAGCGGACCTTTGTCTCCCACCTTGATGCAAGCCCCAGGACAGGTCAAGCTGGCCGTTGTCTTGGGTGACCCGTTTTCTCCACGAGATTGTGTAGTTTGAGTGTCCGCTGCAGTGGGATTTTTGTTTTCTTCAGGATTTGGAGACTTTTGGATCGGGACAGGTTTTTCTTCTTTTGGTGGAGTTGGCGGCGTGCTGGAAATGGGAGGATGCCGGCTTTCCGGCTGAGATTGTGGTTTTGTCTTTGCCGGGGACGGCGCCGTTTTGCTTGCCGTGCCTGCTTGTTCTAGCACAGGCAGCTTCAAGATTTGACCGGGATGTATGATCGTCTCGACCTCCATATTGTTGAGTGCAGCTATTTCCTTCGCAGTTGTCCCGTTGCAGCGAGCAATGGCGCCCAGCGTGTCGCCGGCCCGGACGATATACGTTTTGCGCCGGTAGCTTCCCGAATTCCCCTCGTTCGGCTCCAGTGGCATCTTTTCTTTGACTTTCCCGCTGACCAGGATGACGGAGAATATCTCTGTCCAAGGCGTTACCTCGCGTATGCACTTCATGTCCTTGGTTGTGAAGCGCTCGACGTTGATGGAAAGTGGCGCACCTATCCTGGAAAGAAATTCCTTGATTCTTCCATCCTGATCCGTCTCGCCTTGCAATATCGTCTTTTTTCCCTGCTTGACCTGGTACTTGAGCTTGCCGATGGCGCGGCCAGTGGGGTCCACCAACTTGATGCGCACCTTGCTGTTTTCAAAGTCTTCATCAATGAGCGGTCGGTTCATGGTGGGTCCGTGTGGTATTGATGGTTTCAACGGCCCTCGCTTGAGCGAAAAGAGTCCGCATCGTCGTGGTCAAAAATCAAGTCCCACTGCGGTTTGGTCTGGCCGGCCAGGATTTCCAGTTCTGCCGATTTTTCGGAATAAAGCTGAGGCGATCGGCCATGTTCGTCCAGCGAGCCTTCAACGAAATGGCCGCTGTCCAGCCGCGCGGCGTAGCGCACGTCCTTGAATTCGTGTTTCACGAAATATTCGTAGAGGTCCAGCCGGCCACTGAATTTGTTCGGGAAAACCAAGCCACTGGCCGGCAGCTTGACGGCAGGCAGTTGAGCGGCTGCCGGCCCCCTAAAATCCTTCAACCCAGCCCGTAATTTCACCGCCCCCGGCGCAATTACCTCGATAGCGCCCTTGCCAAGTTTCAAGGCCGCCCCCGCCGCCGCCAGCAGCACGCCCAGCGGCGAACCAATTTCCACGTTTCCTTGCGTGCTCGCCACTTCCACCTGCCCGCTGGCCGCCAGCCGCGCCGCGCCGGTGTTGGCGCTGGCGTGCACGCTGCCCGTGGCGGCGTGCATGGCGATGCCGATTTCCGGGTTCGGCCGCTGGTCATCCGCCGCGCGGCCGAAGGTGTAGAGCACCACGCCGCTGCGCGCGGCCAGCACATGGTTGCCGCCGGCCAGCAGGTGCATGTCCTGCCCGGTGACGACGCTGGACGTCTCGGCCGCGCTGAACACCGCCGCCGCCGGAGTGAACACGCCTACGCCCGCGGGCGCCGCCAAGACCAGTTCCGGCCGCCGCCATGCGGCCACCGTACCCAGGCCGCCGGGCGACTCGCCCTTTGCGGCGCCCCAGGCACCGCCGCTGTCGCGCGTGGCTGCCAGGCTCTCGGCCAGCGCCTTCAGCGCCCGCGCCACGGGCAGCGGCTTTCCGGGTGACTCGTCCGCCAGCTTCGCGCCGTGCGCCTGGGCCGATTCGGCGAGCTTTTCCAGCTTCTCCTGTGCGCGCCGGAGGTCGTCCAGCGGGGCGCGCACGTCCATCTGCTGGCCGTGGCCCGTGCTGTCCGGCGTGGCGTGGGCGCTGATCAACAAGCCGGAGCCCGCGCGCAGCGCGCCGTGGGCCTCGCTGTCCAGCGACAGGCCTTGGCCGCGCGGGGCCAGGCGCTCATTGCCCTGCTGGTGCAGCAGGGCGCCCAACTGCAGCCGCGTCGCCGCGCGGCTGGTGGCCAGCTCCACGCGGCCCGCGCCCGCGCTGTCGTCCATCACGAGCTGGGTCCAGCCGCCCAAGCCGGTGGCGCTTTCGTCCAGGGACTGGCTGCGGTGGCCCGCCAGTACCGCCCCGTGCGCGTGGCCCTGGTGCGGGCCGTTGCGCGCGGCGCCGGGGAACCACGGCGGCGCGCAGGCCGATGTGCCGGTGACGCCGCTGTGCACCTCGTTGCCCGCGGCGTCGCGCTGCCCCCGGCCGTTGTAGAGCGCGCCCAGCACCACGGGGCGCTCCACGTCGCCGCCGACGAAGGCCACCAGCACTTCATGCCCCACCCGCGGCAGGAACAGCGCGCCATGGTTGAAGCCGGCGTGCGACTGGCCCACGCGCACCCAGGTGGAGCTGGCGGCCGTGCCCGGCGCGTTGTCCTGGCCGCCGGGGTGCGGCAAGCGATGGCTGCCCCGGCTGCCGCGCTGCCAGTGGAACTGCACGCGCACGCGGGCGTCGCGGTCGGTGAAGACGGGGCCGCCGTCGCCCGTCACCAGCGCGCTCTGCACGCCGGCTGCCGTGGGCACGCGGTTCAGGCGCACGTCCGGCGGCGTGAGGCTGTGCAGCGGGCAGGGGGCGGTGAGAAGCGCCGTGTCGTGGCCGGCCAGCGACGGCAACGGGTCCGGCGCGGGGGCCAGGCCGATGAAGCCGCCGGCGGGCGCGGCCGGCCCGGCGTCGGACAGCCGCACCGGCCGTGCCAGCGGCTGCGCCAGCAGGGAGGCTTCGTGCAGCGGCGCTTCCTCCTCGTCGGCTTCGGCGGCGGGGGGCGGCGCGAACCACGCGTCCAGCGAGGGAAAGCGCGCGCGGCGGTCGGCGTGGACGTTGTTGCGGGCCCGATGCTGCGCGGCCAGGACGACGAAGCCGTCGCGCTGCGCGTCGCTGCCGTCGTGGCGCGGGTGGTCGGCCAAGGTGAAGCACGTGCCCGCCTGCGCGCGCCGCCAGGGCCCGCGCCCGTGCGAGAGGGCGCGTGCGGCGCGCAGCGCCTGGGCCTGGCGCGCGCAGACGCGCTGGCCTTGCGCGGCGTCCTCCCAGGCATAGGGGCCGGGCGTGTCGGCGAGCGTCAATCCCGGCAGCGACGGCGCGCCCGTGGCCGCGCGCACCGGGCGGGCGTCCAGGCTGCGGTAGTCGCGGCTGCGCTGGTGCAGGGCGGACGCGGCCACGCCCGCGCCGTCGCGCCAGCGCGTGAGGCTGTCTTCGGGGAAGGGCTGGCCGCTTTGCGTGAAGCGCACGCGCGGCTGCACGTTGGGCGTGAAGGCGCCGTTGTGGTCCGCGATCACCAGCGTGTGCCGGCCCAGCGTGAGGGCCGATGCGTCGCCCGCGTGCTCCCACCAGCAAAACAGGCCCTCCTCGCGCATCAGGCGCTGGATGAAATCCAGGTCGCTCTGGCCGTGCTGCACGCACAGGCTGCGGCGCGGGTAGGCGTGCGGGTCCTGCAGATTCCAGCGCCAGGCCGGGGCGAGCTCGCCGCCGTCCAGCCGGCGCGTGAAGACGGCCTCCAGCACCTGGGGCACGCTCATGTCCTGGAAGGCCCACGCGTCGCTGCGGTGCGCGAGCAGCGCCAGCCAGGGCTCCAGCACCAGGCGGTAAAGGGTGAATCCGCCGTCGCAGCCCAGGCGCGAGGCGGCCACGACGTGGGCATGCCAGGGGTGTGGGTTGGGCGCGCCGTCCTGGCACAGCAGCTCCGCCAGGGCGGGGCGGCCCAGCAACTCGTCCACGGGCAGGGCGGCGTCGGGGGACAGCGCGTGCACCACCACGCGCAGCCCGGCGCGGGCCGGGCCCAGGCGGGCGTCCAGCGCCCAGGGCTGCAGGCCGTCGCTCCAGTCGCCGGCGGGCGTGTCGCCCAGCGCGGGACCGTTGCGCGGGCCCACGCATTCCCAGACTTCCAGGTCCTCGGCCACCAGGGCGTCGGCGCCCAATGGCGTGTGCAGGCGAACGAGCCGCGTGGCCTGGGTGAAGCCGCCCAATGGGGTACTGCCGCTGGCTTTCAGTCGCACGTCCGGTCTCCCCCGCGTGGCGATGACTGCTGCTTGCAACCGTGCCCAACCCGGCAAAGCCGACTTCCATTCCTGGCAAGGCCCCTGGCCCGCAAGTTTGGGGGATCAGTTGTTACTGGGTATTGCGGCGATCCCTGAGCCGGCTGCTGCAGCCCTGCGGCGGCGCCGGCTGTCGCGCCGAGGAGACAATCCGCGGGTGATCAAGACCGACTCCTTCATTTCCCCGGCCGCCGCGCTGCCCGCGGCCGAGCTCGCCACCCTGGACAACGGCGTGCGCGTCGTCACCGTGCCGCTGCCGCACCTGCGCAGCGCCAGCGTGGCGGTGTTCGTCCGCACCGGCTCGCGCAACGAGAGCGCGAAGCTCAACGGCATCTCGCATTTCCTGGAGCACATGGCCTTCAAGGGCACGGCCACGCGCGACGTGCAGGCGATCAACCTGGACGCCGAGCGCATCGGCGCCGACATGAATGCCTACACGTCCAAGGACACCACCGTTTACTACCTCAACGGTTTAGGCCGCGACGCGCCGCGCATGCTGGCCATGCTGGCCGACGTGGTGCTGCAGAGCACCTTCCCCGAGGACGAGATCGCGCGCGAGCGCGACGTGCTGCTGCAGGAGCTCGTCGAGTACGAGGAGGACCCGCAGTCGGTCGTGTCGCAACTGCTGGACGTGGCCGCCTACGGCAAGCAGCCGCTGGCGTGGCCCATCATCGGCACGCGCCGGCACATCGAGCGCATCACGCGCGAGGACCTCGTGGACTACGTGGGCCGGCACTACACGGGCGCCAATCTCGTCGTGGCCGCCGGGGGCGCCGTGAACGCGGCCGAGATGCAGGCGCTGGCCGAAGAGCTCTTCGGCCACGTGCCGCGCGGCGAGGCGGCGCCGGTTGAAACCGTGGCGCACGTGGGCGGGCTGCAGTCGCGCCGCCGCGCGGGCATCTCGCAGGTCTACAGCTCCATTGGGCTGCCGCTGCCCACCATGAAGGACGGCCACCAGGCCGGCGTGCTGGCCGCCACGCTGTTTGGCGGCGGCATGAGCGCCCCGCTGGTGGACCAGGTGCGCGAGCGCCTGGGCCTGGCCTACCACGTGGCCAGCGAGGCCGAGACCAGCGACGTGCACGGGCTGCTGATCGTGGACGCCATCACCCAGCCGGACAAGCTGATGGAGTACCTGCGCACCGTGGGCCGGCTGCTCAAGGCGCAGGCCGCGGGCGTGGACGCGCTGCAACTGGAGCGCGCGCGCAACCAGCTGCTGGTGCAGGCCGTGCACAAGCAGGAGCGGCCCTTCAGCGCGATAGAGGCCGCTGCCGAGCAGCTTTTCGTCCACGGCCGGCTCATCGGGGCGGACGAGGCGGTGGCGCAGATCGAGGCCGTGACGGCCGAGCAGGTGCGCGCGGTGTTCGAGACCATGCTGCGCGCCGCGCCGGCCATTGGGCTGGCCAGCCGGGCGAAGGTGGGGGAGGTGATGGAGGCGCTACAGGAGGGGCTGGGCTGAGCCAAGGCGTTTCGCACCCCACCTCGTCATTCCCGCCTTCGCGGGAATAACGACTCGGGGGCGCTGTGGGTTTGTCTCCAGCAATCGGCCACGGTGCGTGCGCGGCGCAACCAAGCCGCGCGGCGACGGCCGCTGCGACAGATGTCGCGGCCCGCGACGGCTGCCGTGCAACACCTGTCGCGGCCGCCGAGTCCGTGTTTTCCCCGGTGCCTTGCCCTGTCGCACGGGGGCGGCGCGCGTGCCGGGCGGCTTGGCATGGAAGCTGCGGAAACGGCTCCGGCGGCCACTGATCGATGCCGCTCGCGATCCCAGTGACGAACGACGATTTCCAGGAGACGACCGTGAACAACACAAACCTTGGCGCGCTGCGCTGCAAGCACATGGGGGCGCTGGCCGCCCTGGGTCTGGTGATGGCCGTGGGGACGGCCCAGGGCGCGGGCAGCGGCCCCGGCTTCGACGACCCCGACAACTGGCCGCAGTACCACCGCAGCTCCAACGCCTGGCGCTTCAGCCCGCTGCAGCAGATCGACAAGCGCAACGTCGGCAAGCTGCACGTGGCCTGGATCCACCAGCCCGGCACCATCACCCACGGCCTGCAGGCCACGCCCATCGTGGTGGACGGGGTGCTCTACTCCATCGCTGCCGACAACAACGTCTTCGCGCTGGACGCGGCCAGCGGCCAGGTGCTGTGGCGCTACACGCCCAAGCTGGACCCCATCGTCAAGGAGGTGTTCTACGGCTCGGCCAGCCGCGGCGTGACCGTGGGCCGCGGCAAGGTGTTCATCGGCTCGCTGGACGGGCGCTTCATCGCGCTGGACCAGAAGACGGGCAAGCAGCTGTGGTCCACGCAACTGTCGGACATGAAGAACGAGTACGGCGCGCTGTTCTCCTCGCCGCCGCAGCTCGCGGGCAACATCCTCTTCGGCGGCACCACGGGCGGCGACCAGCCCACCATAGGCAAGATCTACGCGGTCAACGCCGACACCGGCGAGCGCGCCTGGACCTTCGAGGTGCCGCGCGACGACCCCAAGAGCTGGCCCGGCGACAGCCGCAAGAAGGGCGGCGGCTCGGCCTGGCTGCCCGGCACCTACGACCCCGCCACCGACACCATCTACATCGGCACCAGCAACGCCGCGCCCGACTTCAACCGCGACGACCGCTTGGGCGACAACCTCTACACCGCCACGCTGCTGGCGCTGGAGCCCAAGACCGGCAAGGTGAAGTGGCACCGCCAGGAAGTGCCCAACGACACCTGGGACTTCGACGCCGCCTACGAGGCGCTGCTGGTGCCCGACGGCAAGGGCGGGCAGTCGCTGGTGCACCTGAACAAGAACGGCTTCGTGTACGTGATGAACCCCAGCGATGGTTCCATACGCAACGTCTGGCAGTACACCGAGAACATGAACTGGGCCAAGGGCGTGGACCCCAAGACCGGCCTGCCCATAGACCCCGTGTACCCGGAGACCTCCAAGCAGAAGCTGCACTGCCCCAACCTGCTGGGTGCCCGCAGCTGGAACCACGGCGCCTACAACCCCAACACCAAGCTGTGGTACTCGCACGGCATGGAGGTGTGCAACACCGTCACCAGCGCCAAGCAGGGCGAGGTGCCGGCGGTGGGCATGCTGTCGCTGGGCCTGTCGGAGATCACGCTGACCAACCCGCCGGGCAAGAAGGCCGACGGCTGGCTGGGCGCCTTCGACCCGCTCACGGGCAAGCAGGCGTGGAAGGTGCGGTTTGACATGCCGCCGCTGAGCTCGGCGCTGGCCACCGCGGGCGGGCTGGTGTTCACGGGCGACATGCACGGCCAGCTCTACGCCTTCGACGCCGACAACGGCAAGCAGTTGTGGAGCTTCAACGCCGGCTCCGGCGCGCGCGGCGGCCCCATCAGCTACGCCGTCAAGGGCAAGCAGTACATCGTGATCCCGACGGGCCTGGGCTCGCACGCTCCGGGCTTCCTCACCGGCGCCTTCCCGCAGATACGCGACCTGCCCGGCGGCGCCGCGCTCATCGCCTTCACGGTGGACTGACGCGCGCTGCGGGCTTCCATCACCGAGCGCATGCCGGCGGCGCCTTTGGTGCCGCCGTTGGGGAGGGCGGCCGGGTTCCTGGCGGCTGCCCTCCGTCTTTTTTTCTGACGCGCGAGCATCACCATGACCCGAAAACCGCTTGCTTCCCGTGTTTCCCGTGCCTCGCAGGCCCGCCTGGGCTGGGCGCTGCTGTGCCTGGGCGCGCTGGCCGCGCCGACCGCGCGTGCGGCCGAGCCGCCCTTCGCGCTCACCGACCCGGCGCGCATAGAAGCCGGCAAGACGCGCTTTGGCGCCACCTGCGCCGCCTACTGCCACGGCAGCGAAGGCGTGGGCGGGCGCGCGCCCAGCTTCAAGGGCCGCAGCGACTTCGTGCCCGCCGCCGCCTTCCAGACCATCACCGAGGGCCGGCGCGGCGCCGACATCATGCCGCCCTGGGGCAAGGCGTTCACGCCGGAGCAGATCTGGGAGCTGGTGTCCTACCTGAACTGGCTGTCCACGCAACCGGCGCCCTAGCCACACCCCGGGGCCGCGGCAGGGCCCAAAGGCCGTGCGCGCGGCTCACGCCGCCACGCGAAACGCCTGCACCGCGCGCACCAGTGTGCCAGCGCGCCGCTTCAAGGCCTCGCAGGCCGCGGCCGTCTGCTCCACCAGGGCGGCGTTTTGCTGGGTGGCGGCGTCGATGTGCGCCACGGCCTCGTTGATCTGGGCGATGCAGCCGGACTGCTCCTGGGCCGTGCTGCAGATGTGGTCGGCCAGCGAGGCCACGCGCTGCACCGAGCCGACCACCTCGCCCAGCGTGCCGCCGGCCTCGCGCACCCGGTGCACGCCCGCCTCGACCTGGGCGGAGGCGGCGTTGATGAGCTCGTGGATTTCCTTGGCGGCCACCGCGCTGCGCTGGGCCAGCGCCTGCACCTCGGAGGCCACCACCGCGAAGCCGCGACCCTGCTCGCCCGCGCGCGCCGATTCCACCGCTGCGTTGAGCGCCAGGATGTTGGTCTGGAAGGCAATGCCTTCGATGGTGCCGATGATGTCGGCCATCGTCTTGACGATGTTGTCCACCGAGGCGCCGCCGCGGGCAAGCCGGCCGCCGCCGGCACGGCCGCACTGCCCAGGACCAGCGCCGACAGGCCCAGCGCCATGCGCTGCGTCAGGCCCAGGCGGTGCAGCCGCGCCGGCAGGTCGCGCCAGCCCACTCGGCGCACCGCCCCCGCATGCAGCTTGATGCTTGGGCGGCCCGCCGCCTGCTCGGCCGCCAGCCGGGCGTAGAGCTGCCCGGCCTCCTGCACCTGCTGGCGCGTGGGCTTGAGCCGCACGGACATGTAGCCCGCGGGCTTGCCGCCCTCCAGCACCGGGGTGGCGTTGGCCGGCACCCAGTGGTGGTCGCCGTTCTTGCGGCGGTTCTTCACCACGCCGCTCCAGGGCCGCCCGCGGCCTATGGTGGCCCACATGTCGGCAAAGGCCAGCGGCGGCATGTCGGGGTGGCGCACCAGGCTGTGCGGCCGGCCTATGAGCTCGTCGTACTCGTAGCCGCGGACCTTCACGAAGGCGTGGTTGCAATGGGTGATGCGCTCCCGGGGCTCAGCACGGCAGCGGCGCCTGTGCGGCGGCCTGCGCCAGCCGCTGCGAGAAGCTGCAGGCCGACAGCGCGGGCGCCGTCGGCGCCGCGCTCGCGCAGTCCGCGAGGTTGGCCACCGCGTCCACGCTGTACTGCTTGTCGCTGCCCAGGCGCGCCTCGAAGGCGTTGGCCCGGTGCACGAGCAGCGCCAGGTCGGCTTCCACCAGCACGCAGGCGTGGGCCAGGACGACGTGCTCGGTGGCGCTGATCCGCTTCCAGTACTGCGCCGTGCCCACGGCCTTGCGGCCGTCCAGCGCGAGGTTGAAGCGGCCGTCGCAAAACGACCCTTCCACGGCTTGTGCCCGCGCCTGCACGCCGAAGCCGTCGAAGGCGTGCTGCAGCAGCGCGCACAGGCCCAGGTAGACGGGCTCCATGGCATCGGACAGGCGCGCGGGGGTGCGCCAGGCCAGGCTCAGGTTGACCATGCCCGGCCCCTGCGGCACCAGCCCGCCGCCGGAGCGGCGCACGGCCACCGGCCAGCCCTCGGCCGCCGAGCGCTCGCACAGGGCCTCGAAACGCTCGAAGCGCCGGTAGGTGGGCGGCACCACCAGCGCGGGGTGGCATTCCCACACCGCGGCGAAGGCGCCGCCCTCGGCGGCCTGGTCCAGCAGCCGCTGCTCCAGGGCGAGGTCGTCCTGCGTGCCGGCGGTGGGCAGCAGCGCGAAGCCGGGCCGAGGCGGCCCGCCGGCCGCCTCGGGAAGGGCCGTGCCTTCAGCCGCCCACATGCCGGCGCAGCAGCCGGTTGACGTCGCTGGCGCGCTCCATCTGCACCATGTGGCCCGCGCCTTCGAAGCGCTCCACCGTGGCGCCCGGGGGCGCGTGCTGCGCATGGGCGGCGGGGACGATGCGGTCTTCCGTCCCCCACACCACCAGCACCGGTTTGCCGGTCGAGCCCAGCTCCAGCCCCGGCCGCGCCGCCTGGCGCCCGTCCGGGAACAGGCCCCGGCTCAGCGACAGCAGCAGCGGCTCCACGCCATCGAGCCGCTTGTACTTGAGCACGTCGTCCACCATCTGCCGGCTCACCAGCGCCGGGTCGTTGAAGAGCTGCTCCAGCACGGGTTTGAGCTCGCGCCGCGAGGCGGCCGTGGCGAAGCCTTCGGTGTAGCCGTGGTTGAGGTCCTCGCCCAGGCCGGCCGGTGCAATCAAGGCGACCGAGGCCACGCGTGCCGGGTGCGCCAGCGCCAGTTGCGCGGCGACGGCGCCGCCCATGGAGTGGCCCACGGCGTGCACCTGGGGCACGTCCACCGCGTCCAGGAAGCGGGCGGTGAAGTCCGCCAGCGCGGCCAGGCTGGTGCCCGGCAGCTTGGCGTCGGACTGGCCGTGGCCGGGCAGGTCCAGCGCGATGACGGGCGCGACCTCGCCCACGGCGTCGATGTTGAACAGCCAGTTGTCCAGGTCGCCGCCGTAGCCGTGGATGAACAGCACGGGCGTGCCGCCGGCAGCACCCCGGCGTGCGTAGCGCACGCGGATGCCGTCCACCGTCGTCCAGGCATAGGCGGGCGCGGCGTCGTCCGCGTCCTCCCCGTCGGCCGAGGGCGTCTCATACGCGGCGACATAGGCGTCGATGTCCGCGTCCGACACCTCGGCCGGCGCCATCACGCCCAGCAGCGCCTTGACCGGCAGCAGCTCGCCGGCCTGCGCCACCTTGCGGCGCAGCACGCCGGGGTCCGGCGCCTCCACCGCGTTGGCGATCTTGTCGGTCTCCACCTCCAGGATGGGCTTGCCGACGGTGATCTCGTCGCCTTCCTCCACCAGCCAGGACATGACGGTGCCTTCCTTCATCGACAGGCCCCACTTGGGCATGACGATGGGAGTGATGCCAGCAGCAGCCATCAGCGCTTACCTCCTTTGAGCGTGCGACGCACGGCGTCGGCGATTTGAGCGGCGCTGGGGATGTAGAGGTCCTCCAGCGTGGGTGAGAAGGGAACGGGAACGTGCGGGGGCGAGACCAGCTCGATGGGCCCCTTGAGCGCGCCGAAGGCCTGCATGGCGACCTGTGCGGCGATGTCGGTGGCGATGTTGCAGCGCGGGCTGGCCTCGTCCACGCACACCAGGCGCCCGGTGCGCTCCACGCTCTCCAGCACGGTGTCCATGTCCAGCGGCGAGAGGGTGCGCAGGTCGATGACCTCGGCTTCCACGCCTTCCTTGGCCAGCGCCGCGGCGGCTTCCAGCGAGCGGTGCACCATGAGGCCGTAGGTCACGATGGAGACGTGCTCGCCCTCGCGCACCACGTTGGCCTCGCCGAACGGGATGGCGTAGGAGGCTTCCGGCACCTCGCCTTCGAGCGCGTACAGGTTCTTGTGCTCGCAGAAGATGACCGGGTCGTTGTCGCGTATGGACTGGATCAGCAGGCCCTTGGTGTCATAGGGCGTGCTCGGGCACACGACCTTCAGGCCCGGGATGTGCGTGAACACCGGCGTGAGCATCTGCGAGTGCTGCGCCGCGGCGCGGAAGCCCGCGCCCACCATGGCGCGGATCACGACGGGCGTCTCGGCCTTGCCGCCGAACATGTACTTGAACTTCGCCGCCTGGTTGAAGATCTGGTCGAAGCACACGCCCATGAAGTCGATGAACATGAGCTCGGCTATTGGCCGCATGCCGCAGGAGGCCGCGCCAATCGCGGCGCCCACGTAGGCGCTCTCGGACAGCGGCGTGTCTAGCAGCCGGTCGCCGTACTTGGCGTAGAGGCCCTTGGTGACGCCGAGCACGCCGCCCCAGGCGTCCATCTCGCCCTCGGCGCCGGCGCCGCCGACGATGTCCTCGCCCAACATGATGACCGACGGGTCGCGGGCCATTTCCTGGTCTATGGCCTCGTTGACGGCCTGCTTGAGTGAAATCTTCCTGGCCATGTCCTGTCTCCTGGCTGGATGGCTGAAATTGATGCTTGTGATGTGAAGGCGCGCGCCGTGCTCAGTACTTGACGTACACGTCGGTGAGCAGGTCGGCGGCGGTGGGCAGCGGCGCGGCCTTGGCCTGGCGCACGGCGTCCTCGATCAGGCCCAGCACCTCGTGGTCCACGGCCTGTAGCTCGTCGGCGGTGAGGATGCCGGCGCCCGTGACCTCGGCCGCGAACTTGCGCAGGCAGTCGCGGTTGTTGCGGATGTCATCGAGCTCGCCCGGGGCGCGGTAGGTCTGGGCGTCGCCCTCGAAGTGGCCGTAGAAGCGCACCATCTTGCATTCGAGCAGGGCGGGGCCGCCGCCTTCGCGGGCGCGCTTGATGATCTCGCCGGCGGCCTCGTGCACGGCGAAGAAGTCGGTGCCGTCCACGGTGACGCCGGGCATGCCGAAGCCGCTGGCGCGGTCCACGTAGCTGTCCACGGCCGTGCCGTAGTCGCGCGAGGTGGACTCGGCGTAGCCATTGTTCTCGATCACGAAGAGCGCCGGCAGGTTCCACACCGCCGCGAGGTTCAGGCTCTCCAGGAAGGTGCCCTGGTTGGAGGCGCCGTCGCCCACGAAGCAGATGGCCACTTCGCCGCTCTTGCGGTACTTGGCCGCCAGCGCCGCGCCGCACACCAGCGGCGCGCCCGCGCCGAGGATGCCGTTGGCGCCCATCATCCCCTTGGAGAGGTCGGCGATGTGCATGGAGCCGCCCTTGCCGTTGCAGGCGCCGCCCTTGCGTCCGTAGATCTCCTTCATCATCGCCACCACGTCCACGCCCTTGGCGATGCAGTGGCCGTGGCCGCGGTGGGTGCTGGCGATGCGGTCGCCGTCGCCCAGGTGGCTCATGATGCCCACCGCCGTGGCTTCTTCGCCGGCGTAAAGGTGCACGAAGCCGGGAATGTCGCCGCGGCCGAAGTCCACGTGCAGCCGCTCTTCGAACTCTCGGATGGTGCGCATGGTCCGGTAGCACTGCAGCAGCGCCTGCCGCTCCAGCGGGAAGGGGTTCACAGCCATGGTTCTTGCCTCCTGTGGAAGGTTGCTTAGGAAACGGTGTGCAGCAGCCCCTGCCGCGCCGCGAAGTGCAGGCTGCGGGGGATGTCCACCGTGGGGAAGGCGTTCACGCGCAGCGTCAGCCGCACGCGCTCGCCGGAATCGAAGGGGAGCTCGCGTTCGCCGTCCAGGGCCACGATGCCGCCGGCGTGGCGCACCTCGAAGGGCTCGTCCGGCGGCATGGCCGTCCAGCTGGAGATGGGCACGTCCAGCAGCATCCCCGGCGCGATGGGCGCGCGCAGGTCCAGCCGCTTGGCGTGTCCGTCGCTGGCGAGCTGCACGGCCAGGCCGCGCGGCTCGCGCCGGTCCACGGGCATGAGCAGCCCGCCGATGGCCGACAGGCCGATGGCCGTGGGGTCGGCGAAGGTGAGATAGGCCGCGGTGAGCTGGTCGGTCTTCCACACGGCGCGCGCGCCGATGCAGCGCTCGGTGGAGATGACGGCGTCCACCAGCGCGATGTCGCGGCGGCTGCCGTTGGGTCCGTCGATGCTGACCTCCAGCAGCTTGTTCCAGGCCAGCGCGTGCTCGGCCGGGATGCGGCCCGTGGCGTGCAGCGCCACGGCCATGGCCACCAGCGTGGGTTCGCGCAGCTCGGGGAAGGCGTTGTTGGTGCCGGTGGACAGGCCCGCGATGGGCACGTCCGCCACCTCGCGCACCACGGCGCGGTGCGTGCCGTCGCCGCCCAGCACGATGAGGGCGCGCACGCCGCGCCGGCGCATGAGCCGCGCGGCGGTGAAGGTGTCTTCCACCGTGGACGTCACGTCCATGTCCAGGAACTCGACGGCGGGGAAGAGGTCCGCGTCCGGCCGCTCGCGCTGCAGGTGACGGTTGAGCAGCGCACGAATGCCGGCCTTGTCGGGCATCACCAGCACGCGGCCCACGCCCAGCGACTTCAGGGTGCTCATGAGCCGCAGCACGATGCTCACGCGCTCGGCGATCTGCAGGTTGCTGGCATTGGCGATCACGCGCCGGATGTCGCGGGCCGACACCGGGTTGGCAATGATCCCCACGCACACCTCATCGCTGTTCTGACTGGACCGCATCGACATTCGCCTGGACTCCGCAACACTGGCGGAGGGCTTAACTGCAAGGCCTATGCCATGTCCGGAAAACGGCCTGCCGGCGGGCGAAAACGGCCCATGGCGCCCTCGGCGGCGGGCGTGTCGCCGGGGCGGGGCGGCCGTGTGTCGCAGGGGAGGGCGGCGCATGCGACACCTGTCGCATGGCGCTGCGACACCCGTGAGCCGTGCGTCGCAAGGGACTGCGTTCAAGTCGGGGTTATTGCTGTTTTCAGCCCGGCCCGCGCTGGCCATGATTCCAGCCCGGCGCCAGCCGCCATGCGGGCTTTACACGGCCCCGTGCACCAGCAGCACGACCGCAACGCAACGATCAGCGAAGCGGCCGGCACGAGGAGACAAGAACATGGCCGATGCCTTGATGACCCGCCACATCGACAACGTGATCGCCGTTGGCACGGGCGCCACGCGCGAACGCGCCGCGGCGGATTCGCTGTTCCACAAATCCTGGACGCGCTGCATGACGCAGCACGGGCTGGACCCGACGCGGCCCACGCCGGCGCGCATCCTGCCCTCCGCGGCGGTGCGCGAGCACCGCCAGCGCATGGAAGGCTTTCTTCGCGTGGCCCGCGCCGGCATGGAGGACATGTTCCACCGCGTCGCGGACCTGGGCTACATGCTGCTGCTCACCGACGCCGACGGCATCGCCGTGGACTACATCGGCAACCCCGCCACCGAGCCGCAGCTCAAGCGCGCGGGCCTGTACGTGGGCGCGGACTGGAACGAGGCGCACGCGGGCACCTGCGGCGTGGGCACCTGCCTGATGGAGCGCACCACCATCACCTGCCACCGCGAGGAGCACTTCGACGCCACGCACATCGGCCTGACCTGCACCTCCTCGCCGCTGTACGCGCCGGACGGGGCGCTGCTGGGCGTGCTGGACGTCTCGGCCCTGTCCTCGCCGTCGGGGCGCGACAGCCAGCACCTGGTGTGGCACCTCACGACCATGTACGCGCAGATGATCGAGGACGCCAATTTCCTGCGCGCCTTCGGCGACCGCTGGATCCTGCGCCTGGGGCGCGTGCGCGGGCTGGTGGAGGTCTCCGGCGAGCTGATGCTGGCCTTCGACGAGGACGGCCTCATCGTCGGCGCCAACACCGGCGCGCGGCGGCAGTTCTGGCAGACGCTGGGCGGCGACCGCGACGCCGGCGGCCTGGTCGGCACGCCGCTGACCGATCTGCTGGACATCAGCCCCTCGGCGCTGTGGAGCCTGGCGCGCGGCCATGCCGCGCCGGAGGTGGCCACGCGCTTCCCGCACCACGGCCAGCGCTACTTCCCCAGCGTCGTGCCGCCGCGCACCCGCGCGGGCTCGGTGCTGCGCATGCCGCCGCCGGCCACCGTGATGGCCGAGGCGGCGCCGCCCCGCA
Source organism: Azohydromonas lata (assembly GCF_034427735.1). NCBI lineage: Bacteria > Pseudomonadati > Pseudomonadota > Betaproteobacteria > Burkholderiales > Sphaerotilaceae > Azohydromonas > Azohydromonas lata. Next base: position 2,218 of record NZ_JAXOJX010000057.1, on the reverse strand, counting down.
GCGCGCTGCAGCGCCTGGCCGGGGACGACCCGGCCATGCAGCAGCTCATCCACCAGGCCGGCCGCCTGGTGGACAGCGGCGTGACGCTGCTCGTCCAGGGCGAGACCGGTGCGGGCAAGGAGGTGCTGGCCAAGGCGCTGCACGAGCACAGCAGCCGCGCGCGCAAACCGTTCGTGGCGGTGAACTGCGCCTCCATCCCTGAGTCGCTGATCGAGAGTGAGCTGTTCGGCTACACGCCGGGCAGCTTCACCGGCGGGCGCAGCAAGGGCATGAAGGGGCTGATCGCGCAGTCCGACGGCGGCACGCTGTTCCTGGACGAAATCGGCGACATGCCGCTGCACCTGCAGACGCGCTTCCTGCGCGTGCTGTCGGAGTCGGAAGTGCTGCCCCTGGGCGCGGACAAGCCCGTGCCGGTGACGCTCAACGTCATCGCCGCCACGCACCGCGACCTGCGCGGCGCCATCGAGCGCGGCAGCTTCCGCGAGGACTTGTACTACCGGCTGAGCGGCGCCGTGCTGCGGCTGCCGCCGCTGCGCGAGCGCCGCGACGTGCGCTACCTGGTCGAAACGGTGTTCGCCGAGGAGGCGCAGCGCCTGCACTTCGCCGGCGCCAGCCTCACGGACGCGGCGCTGCGCCTGCTGCTGGCCCACCGCTGGCCGGGCAACGTGCGCGAGCTGCGCAACGCGCTGCGCTATGCGCTGGCGCTGGCGGGCGGGCAGCCGGTCACGCCCGCGGAGCTGCCGGCCGAGATTGCCCAGGGTGCGGCGCAGGCCCTGCCGGTGCCAGCGGCACCCGTGGCGCCGGTGGGCTTGCCGGTCCCCTTCGGCGCGACGGCCGCCTTGCCGGCGCCCGCTGGCGAGGCGGCGCCGCAGGCCGACGCCCTGGCCGACGACGCCCACGCCCGCGAGCTGCTGCAGGTGCTGCGCCGGCACAAGTGGAGCATCACCGCCAGCGCGCAGGCCTTGAACGTGTGCCGCGCCACCATCTACCGGCAGATGAAGCGCTACGGCATCACGCCGCCCAACCAGCTCTGAGCCCCCCGCGTCTCCCCCACGCGAGTGACACCGTCCGGCCGGGCCCTGCGCCCGGCCGGCGCCGTTTTGCGGCACACGCCTTGTGCGACGCCCGGCGTCTCCCCCGTGCGAGCCAGCTCCTTGTGAAGATGGCAAACATATTGCGATCCCACACAATGTTTTTCAGCTTGCCAACGTTTCGTGTCGGAGTTTGAAAATAAATTCCGGTGCCATAAACGAAGGCTTGCAGCGTATTTGCCATTTTCGATTGGGGGACGATATGCAATGTGTCAGCGAGTCCTCCTGGATTCCAAGAGCGGTGGAAATCCAGGAAGTGAAAATCGAATGCCTGGTTTCGCGTCGAATTCTGCTGGTGGACGACCATGAATTGATTCGCTGCGGCTTGCGCTCGCTGTATGCGGAAATCGACGGCGTGCCGGTCGCCTGGCTGGAGGCGGCGTCGCTGGAGGAGGCGCTGGAGGTGTACGCCCGCCACGAGCCGGTGGACGCCGTGCTGCTGGACCTCAACCTCCACGACAGCAAGGGGCTGCAGGGCCTGCGCCGCTTCGTGCAGTGCCATCCCGAGGCGCGCGTGGCGGTGTTCAGCGGCACGCAGGACGAGTTCGTGGTCCGCCAGGCGCGCGCGCTGGGCGCGGTGGCCTACCTGCACAAGGGCGCGGTGATGCAAGACATGCGCCGCACCCTGGGTGCGCTGCTGCAAACCCGCTCCGACAAACGCGAGGGGGCGGTTTGCGCGGCGGGCGCACTGTTCCCGAAATTCACCGGCTCCACGCTTTATGAGCGGGTTTCCGAGCTGGGGCCCCGGCATCTGGAAATTCTGGAGCTGGTTTTGTCCGGTTGCGCGAACCAGGAAATCAGCCAGTGCATGTCGTTGTCCCTGGGGACGGTCAAAAATTATGTTTCGGCGCTGTTGCTGGCGCTGGACGTGAAATCCCGGTCGCATTTGATCAGCCTGTTTCGCTGAGGCGCGGCATGGGTCCGCTGCGTGGTGTGACGGTGGTGTCGCGGGCTGCTTCCGGCGCACCGGCCATGCCGCCGCCCGGCGGCGTGCCCGCGCCGCCGGGCGGGCGCGGCGTGTACGTGGCCGTGAACGGCCATGGCACGCCGGACGAGGCGCCGCGCCAGCCCTGGCCGGAGCGTCGCACGCGGCAGCGGCGGCTGTACGACCTGGCGGTGGCCGACAT
>NZ_JAXOJX010000056.1:0-41835 GCF_034427735.1 Azohydromonas lata | reverse complement strand
GAGCTATCGGGGAACAGAGACAAAGATTCTAGCAAGGATTTCAGACTTGGCAAGCGTTTTAATCACTTTTTTTGTCTGACGGCTCTTTGCGGGCCGCGTGGACTCTTGTGGATGGTTGAGTCCGCAAGAACCGAGGGCGGGAGTGTACCCGACGCTCCTGGGCATCGGGCACACGGCGCGCCTTACATGTTCTCGATCATCACCTGGCCGAAGCCGGAGCACGACACCTGCATGGCGCCTTCCATCAGGCGCGCGAAGTCATACGTGACCTTCTTGGACTGAATGGACTTCTCCATGGAGCTGATGATGAGGTCGGCCGCCTCGGTCCAGCCCATGTGGCGCAGCATCATCTCGGCGGAGAGGATTTCGGAACCGGGGTTCACGTAGTCCTTGCCGGCGTACTTGGGTGCCGTGCCGTGCGTGGCTTCGAAGCAGGCCACGGAGTCGGAGAGGTTGGCGCCCGGGGCGATGCCGATGCCGCCGACCTGCGCGGCCAGCGCGTCGGAGATGTAGTCGCCGTTGAGGTTGAGCGTGGCAATCACGCTGTACTCGGCCGGGCGCAGCAGGATCTGCTGCAGGAAGGCGTCGGCGATGGAGTCCTTGATGGTGATGTCGCGGCCCGTCTTGGGGCTCTTGAACTTGCACCACGGGCCGCCGTCGATTTCCACGGCGCCGAACTCGCGCTTGGCCAGCGCGTAGGCCCAGTCACGGAAGCCGCCTTCCGTGAACTTCATGATGTTGCCCTTGTGGACGATGGTCACGCTGGGCTTGTCGTTGTCGATAGCGTACTGGATGGCCTTGCGTACCAGGCGCTCCGTGCCCTCGATGGACACGGGCTTGACGCCGATGCCGGAGGTCTCGGGGAAGCGGATCTTCTTGACGCCCAACTCGTCGATCAGGAACTTGATGAGCTTCTGAGCCTTGTCGCTCTTGGCCTCGTATTCGATGCCGGCATAGATGTCCTCCGAGTTCTCGCGGAAGATCACCATGTTGGTCTTCTCAGGCTCCTTGAGCGGGCTGGGCACGCCCTTGAAATACTGCACGGGACGCAGGCAGACGTAGAGGTCCAGCTCCTGGCGCAGCGCCACGTTGAGCGAGCGGATGCCGCCGCCCACCGGCGTGGTCAGCGGGCCCTTGATGGAGACCACGTACTCGCGCAGCACGTCCAGCGTCTCGGCAGGCAGCCACACGTCGGGGCCGTACACCTTGGTCGACTTCTCGCCGGCGTAGACCTCCATCCAGTGAATCTTGCGCTCGCCGCCGTAGGCCTTCTGCACCGCGGCGTCCACCACTTTCAGCATCACGGGGGTGATGTCCAGCCCGGTGCCGTCACCCTCGATGTAAGGAACGATGGGGTTGTTCGGGACGTTGAGCGAGAAGTCCGCGTTCACGGTGATCTTCTGGCCGCCCTCGGGCACCTTGATGTGCTGGTACATGAAAACTCGCTCCTGTGTGGGGGTTATGGAAGCAGACCGCCATTCTATTCACGGCGGTTTCAAGTCCTGTGTCTTACATAAGACCAGGCGACACAGCCAACTTAGTCACAAAGCATCGCAGTGCAGCTTGACGCGAACTTGACGCCCTTCCTAGGGACTGTCCCCAGGTGACGACGCCCCCCGGCGCGTCAGCTCACGCACCAGGCGGCGATACGCATCCACAGCCCGTGGCCCAGCGCCCAAGCGGATGCGCACGCCAGCCCCAAACCGGCCAGGCGCACCGCCCAACCACCTGAGGCCAGCCAGCGCGAGCCCGGTGCGCCCAGGCGCCACCACAGCGCCGGCCCAAGCCACAGGCCCAGCGAGGAGCCCACTGCGAAGGCCGCCATGATGGACGCCCCGGAAGCCGCATGCTGTCCAAGCGCAGCCACCACCAGCGCCGACTGCAGCAGCCCACAGGGCCAAGCCACCCAGGCCGTGCCGGCCAGGCCGGCCTTGACCGGACCCAGCATGGGCTGCCAGCCGCCGGAGGACGTGCCGCCCTGCCCGGCTGCCACCGCGGGCGCCAGCCGCGTGCCGCGGCCCAAGTTCTCCAGCCACTGCGGTTGCCGCCCCTTGATCAGCAGCCACAGGCCCAGGCCCAGTGCGGCCACGTGCACCAGCGTCCACAGCGGACGCAGCGCCGGCGTGAGCTGTGAAAACCGTGCCAGCAGCGTGACGCTACCCGCCGCCACCGCACCCGCGGCCGCGTAGCCCAGCAAACGGCCCAGGTGAAAACCCAGCAGCGCCTGCTGCGGCCGCGCACCACCACAGCGGCCGGCCAGCGCGGTACAGGCCGCGCCGCACATGGCCACGCAGTGGGGCGATCCGGCCAGGCCCATCAACAGGGCGCTCAAGACGAGGGCTGCATCCATGACCGGAGAAAAAAACAGGCGCGGGTACTGCGGGGAGCTCGAAGCGAAGCCTTAAATGATCCGGGAAAAGCGCTCGCGCGTCTTATCGGCACGCAAATGCCGGTCGAACACCATGGCCACGCCGCGGACGAAGTACCAGCCGCGCGGCGTCACCTGGATGGCGTCGGACTCCAGCTCTGCCAGGCCCATCTCCACCAGCGGCTTGAGCGACTCCAGCTCCGCGGCGAAGTACTCGCGCATGTTCACCAGGTGCGCCAGCTCGATGGACTCGAACTCCACGCGGCCCTGGCACATCAGCGCCATGATGACCGCCCGGCGCACGAGGTCATCGCGCGTGAGCGCCAGGCCACGGACGATGGGGAAATGCCCCTGGCGCACGGCGTCGTAATACTCCGGCAGCGTCTTGGCGTTCTGGCTGTACGTGGCGCCCATGCGGCCAATAGAGGACACGCCCAGGCCTATGAGGTCACAGTCCGGCTGCGTGCTGTAGCCCTGGAAGTTGCGGTGCAGCCGTCCCTGGCGCTTGGCCGCAGCCAGGGTGTCGCCGGGCAGCGCGAAGTGGTCCATGCCGATGTAGGTGTAGCCAAAACCCAGGAAGCCCTGGATGGCGCCACCGAGCATCTGCACGCGGTCGCCCGGCGGCGGCAGTTGCTCGGGGTCTATGCGGCGCTGCGGCTTGAAGCGCTGGGGCAGGTGCGCGTAGGCATACAGCGCGATGCGGTCCGGCCGCAGCTCGCCCACCAGCTCCACCGTGCGGGCGAAGGACGCGGGCGTTTGCTTGGGCAGTCCGTAGATCAGGTCCACGTTCAGCGACTCGAAGCCCAGTGCGCGGGCGCTGACCACCAGCTCGTGCACGCTCTCGAAAGACTGCACCCGGTGCACGGCCTTCTGCACCTCGGGATCGAAGTCCTGCACGCCGAAGCTCAGGCGGTTGAAGCCCATGCGGGCCAGGTTCTGCAGCCGCTCGGTGGTGACCGTGCGCGGATCCACCTCGATGGAGATCTCCGCACCCGGCGCAATGCGGAAGGCCGAACGCATGGCCGCCATCAGGCGCTCGATCTCGGCGTCGGACAGGAAGGTCGGCGAGCCGCCGCCGAAATGCAGCTGCGACACCGACTGGCCCTTGCCCAGCACCGCCACGTGCAGGCCGATCTCGGCTTCCAGAGCCTGGATGTACTCCTCGGCCCGCTCGTGATGCTTGGTAATGACCTTGTTGCAGGCGCAGTAGTAGCAGACCGACTCGCAGAACGGGATATGGACGTAAAGGGACAGCGGGGGCGTGCCGCCCACCGTGGCGCCTTGTGCGCGTTGCTCCAGGGCCTGTGCGTACTCCACCGGTCCAAACGCCTCGACGAAGCGGTCCGCGGTTGGATAGGAGGTGTAGCGAGGCCCCGGCACGTCCAGTCGCTGGAGCAAGCTTTCGGTCAGGATGGGCCCGGGGGCGGATGTATCGCGTAGCATGGCGACACTTTGCCAAACCCGGGACACAAGAGCTTGATGTGCCTCAAGTCGGCAAGTTGAGGCGCCGCCAAGAATGGCGCCAGTGATTGAGGCATATCATGTTGAAGACCGCTGACTCTCCTGAAGAAACCTGCGCCCAGGCGGCCGGATGTGCCGCCACGGCATCGCGATGCAACATGAACAGCACTCTGCCGCCCATTCGCTCTGAACCTTTCAAGGTCGCCTGCTCCAGTTGCAACCTGCGTGAGCTGTGCCTGCCGGTGGGCCTGTCGCGCACGGACCTGGAGCAGCTGGACACCATGGTGGCCACGCGGCGCTCGGTGGTGCGCGGTGACACGCTGTTCCGCGCCGGCGACGTCTTCCAGTCGCTCTACGCGGTGCGCACGGGCTTCTTCAAAACCTGCGTCTCGGCTGAGGATGGCCGCGATCAGGTCACGGGCTTCCAAATGGCCGGCGAGTTGCTGGGCCTGGATGGCATCGGCAGCGACCGCCACACGGTGGACGCCGTGGCGCTGGAAGATTCCCAGGTCTGCGTCATCCACTACGGCCAGCTCGAAGAGCTCTCGCGCGAGTTCTCTGACCTGCAGCGCCAGCTTCACAAGATCATGAGCCGTGAAATAGTTCGCGATCATGGCGTCATGCTGCTGTTGGGCAGCATGCGCGCCGAAGAGCGCCTGGCGGCCTTTCTGCTGAACCTCACGCAGCGCCTTCAGGCACGCGGTTTCTCAGCCTCCTCGCTCATCCTGCGCATGACGCGCGAGGAAATCGGCAGCTACCTGGGCCTGAAGCTGGAAACGGTGAGCCGCACCTTCTCCAAGTTCCAGGAAGAAGGCCTGCTCGAAGTGAAGCAGCGCCAGATTCGCATCGTGAACCAGGACGGCCTGCAAAAGCTGGTCAACGGCGCCGCCTGCTGACGGCCCGCCCTACGGCTTCAAATAAAAATGGCGCCCGCGGGCGCCATTTTTGTTGCCGTCTTCGGCCGTGGAAACGGTCTTTCAGTGGCCATGGACGCCGTGCATGTGGCCGGCGTCGATCGCGTTGGGCGGGGTACCCAGCCAGTGGCCCAGGGCGCCGGCCGCGGCGATCACGGCCCAGAACAGGAAGAAGGCCAGCGAGTACACGCCGGTAGGCGTGAGCTCGGCCGGTATGGCACCGGCACCGAGCAGGTCGTGCGGATCCACCAGCGCGAACACCAGCATCTCCAGCACCGCGGCCATCAGGAACGAAGGCCAGGCCACCAGCATCACCGCTTGGGCACGAGGGGTTGTCGTCATGTCGATCACCTCCTGGCGGCCATTCTTGCGCGCGGCCGCCCTGCCCCGTCCTAGCGTTGACCCGGAGCTAGCGTTGAGCCGAAGAGGCTCCGACTGCGGCGGCTTCGGCAGCTGCCTTGTTGCGCGCCTCTATGGCGGGGCGCATGTCGCCTGAGGAATCTTCCGCGGGCTGCTGCGACTGCGGCGCCGCGCCGGAGCCTATGACCACGTCCGCTCCACGGATGGCGATGACGGCGGTGACGAGGGCCGCCACCACCACGGCCAACGGGCCACCCACCACCAGCCACATCATGCGCACGCGCCACCACGGCACGCGCTGGCCATTGCCGGCCTGTTTGTCGGTCTTGCGGTCCATCAGGGAATACTGCCTCGGTTCACGGGCACCGCGCCGGCCGGAGGGCCGACACGGCACGACGAACGTGGAAATGAAAACAGAGGGAGCACGGCGCGGGCCCGAGCCGTCAAGCCGCCCCAGGCCCATGCCGCCGCCCCCAAAAGACATCGCGCGCCAGAGCCGAAACCGGCTTGGCGCGCGCTTTTTCCTTTGGTTTGGCGGGGTGGCCGCTTATGCGGACATGAGCCCCCCGCCAAACACCGCTGGCGATTACTGCGCCGGCGTGGCGGCGCCGCCCTTGTTGGACAGGCTCCACACATAGGCAGCCAGCACGTGGATCTGCTCGGGGTTCAGGCGCGAAGCATGGGCCGGCATGACGTTGGTCTTGCCGTTGTTGACCATGTTCATGATCGCCTGCTCGCCCCAGCCGTGCAGCCAGACCTTGTCGGTCAGGTTGGGAGCGCCCATGGCCTGGTTGCCCTTGCCGTCGGCGCCGTGGCAGGCCGCGCACACGGTGGTGAACTTCTCCTTGCCCAGTTGGGCGTAGACCGCGTTATGCGGGCTGCCGGAGAGGCTCAGCACGTAGTTGGCAACGTTGCGCACGTTCTCGCCACCGCCGATGGCTTCGGCCATCGGGGGCATCATGCCCTGGCGGCCACCGGTGATGGTCTGCTTGATGGTGTCGTGCGAGCCGCCATACAGCCAGTCGGTGTCGGTCAGGTTGGGGAAGCCCTTGCCGCCGCGGGCATCCGAGCCGTGGCAACCGGCGCAGGTGTTGACGAACAGGCGCTCGCCGATGCCCATGGCCGCCGGGTCCTGAGCAAGCTGCTCGGCCGTCATGGTCACGTACTTGGCGTAGACCGGCGCCATGGCGGCGCGGGCCTTCTCCTGCTCGGCCTCGTACTGGCCACGGCTGGACCAGTTGAAGGCGCCCTGGCTGGAACCCAGGCCCGGATACAGGGCCAGGTACACCGCGGCGAAGATCACCGTGATGATGAACAGCCACAGCCACCAGCGCGGCAGCGGGTTGTTCAGTTCGCGCAGGTCCTCGTCCCAGATATGGCCGGTCGTGTTGTCGGCAGCCATGGGCTTGGTTTTGCTGGCCACCATCAGGACGAACAGGCAGAACGCCAGGCCGCCCACCACAATGGCGATCACGTACCAGGACCAGCCACTGTTGAAGAAATCACTCATTACTTACTCCCTTGGAAGCGGGCCGCGGCCGCAGCGACGGGCTCGTCATCCTCATCAATGAAGGGCAGTTGTGCCGCCGCGTCATGTTGGGAAAGCTGACGCTTGCTCCAGGTCCACAGCGCGAGGCCGATGAACAGCACGAAGCTGAACAAGGTCACGACGCTGCGCAGGACGTTGATGTCGAAGTCCATCGCTTTGGCTCCGGGGTCTGGTTTACTTCAGCGCGGTGCCCAGCACCTGGAGGTAGGACACGACCGCATCGAGCTCGGTCTTGCCCTTGACCTCGTCGGCCGCCTTGGCGATCTCGTCGTCGCTGTAGGGCACGCCCACCTTGCGAAGCGCCGACATCTTGGGTGCCAGGTCCGCCGGGTTGAGCGCGGCCTTTTCCAGCCACGGGTAAGCCGGCATGTTGGACTCCGGCACCACGTCACGCGGGTTGTTCAGGTGAATGCGGTGCCAGTCGTCGCTGTACTTGCCGCCCACGCGGTGCAGGTCAGGACCGGTGCGCTTGGAGCCCCACTGGAAGGGATGGTCGTAAACGAACTCGCCGGCCGTGGAGTAGTGGCCGTAGCGCAGCGTCTCGGCGCGGAAGGGACGCACCATCTGCGAGTGGCAGTTGTAGCAGCCTTCGCGGATGTAGACGTCCCGGCCTGCGAGCTGCAGCGCCGTGTACGGCTTGAGGTTTTCCACCGGCTTGGTCGTGCTGTGCTGGAAGAACAGCGGAACGATCTCAACCAGGCCGCCGAAGGCGACCGTGATCAGGATCAGCACGATCATCAGGAAGTTGCTGGTCTCAATCTTCTCGTGACCAGTCGGATTTGCGTGTGCCATGTCGGTCTTTCCTCAATCCAATCAGGCGTGGGCAGCCGCAACCATGGGCACCGGCGTCTCGACGACCTTGCCGCTGCGCACGGTCATGATCGTGTTCCACAGCATGATCACCATGCCGCTCAGGTACAGCAGGCCGCCGACCATACGGATGATGTAGAACGGGTACGTGGCCTTCACGCTTTCGACGAAGCTGTAGACCAGCGTGCCGTCGGGGTTCACGGCGCGCCACATCAGGCCCTGCATCACGCCGGCAATCCACATGGCGGCGATGTAGAGCACGATGCCGATGGTGGCCACCCAGAAGTGCAGCTCGATGGCGCGGGTGCTGTACATCGTCTTGCGGCCGAACATGCGCGGGATCAGGAAGTACAGCGAGCCGATCGAGATCATGCCCACCCAGCCCAGGGCGCCGGAGTGCACGTGGCCCACGGTCCAGTCGGTGAAGTGCGACAGGGCGTTGACGGTCTTGATGGACATCATCGGACCTTCGAAGGTCGACATGCCGTAGAACGACAGCGCAACGATCAGGAACTTCAGGATCGCGTCGTCGCGCAGCTTATGCCAGGCGCCCGACAGGGTCATGATGCCGTTGATCATGCCGCCCCAGCTCGGAGCCAGCAGCACCAGCGAGAAGATCATGCCCACGCTCTGCGTCCAGTCCGGCAGAGCCGTGTAGTGCAGGTGGTGGGGGCCCGCCCACATGTACGTGAAGATCAGGGCCCAGAAGTGCACGATCGACAGGCGATACGAGTACACCGGGCGCTCGGCCTGCTTGGGGATGTAGTAATACATCATGCCCAGGAAGCCCGCGGTCAGGAAGAAGCCCACCGCGTTATGGCCGTACCACCACTGCACCATGGCGTCCTGAACACCGGCGTAGGCCGAGTAGCTCTTGAACAGGCTCACGGGGATGGCGGCGCTGTTGACGATGTGCAGCAGGGCCACGGCGATGATGAAGGCGCCGAAGAACCAGTTGGCCACGTAGATGTGGCGCACCTTGCGGGTGCCGACCGTGCCGAAGAACACGATCGCGTAGGAAACCCAGGTGACGGCGATCAGGATGTCGATGGGCCACTCCAGCTCGGCGTATTCCTTGCCGGAGGTGTAGCCCAGGGGCAGCGTCACGGCCGCCGCGACGATGATCAGTTGCCAGGCCCAGAACGTGAACATGGCCAGGCCAGGCGCGAACAGGCGCGTCTGGCAGGTACGCTGCACCACGTGGTAGGACGTGGCAAACAGCGCGCAGCCGCCGAAGGCGAAGATGACCGCATTGGTGTGCAGCGGACGCAAACGTCCGTAGCTCAACCAGGGAATGCCGAATGTAAGATCAGGGAAAGCAAGCTGGGTGGCGACGAAAACGCCCACCAACATGCCCACCACACCCCAAAGCACCGCCGCCACTGCGAACATTCGCACGGGGGCGTCGCTGTAAACCGGTCTTCCCGGTTGCGCCGCTTGAGCCATCACTGGCCTCCTTCTTAGTGAGAATCCACCCGGGGCGCATTGTTCGGCGCCGAGCTTTCGCCAAGCTTGATTACCGTCAACGCTTCCCCATCCGTGTTCAGAATGCGCTCGCCTTCTCGTTCGAGATCGTCGAACTGCCCGCCGTGCAGGGCCCAGCCGAAGACGCCGATGATGATCAACACCAGCAGCGCCGACAGCGGAATGAGCAGGTACAGGATTTCCATCGTTCCTCAGCGCGCCAGGCGCAGCGAGTTGCCCACCACGAGCAGTGAGCTCGCTGCCATGCCCAGGCCGGCAGCCCACGGCGGGAGCCAGCCGGCCAGCGCCAGCGGAATGCAGGCCAGGTTGTAGAGCGCGGCCCAGGCAATATTTTGCCGCACCACACTCATGGCCTTGGCGGCAATACTGCGCGCATCGGCCAATGCTTGAAGCCTTTGTGAGGGCAGGATGGCATCGGCGTGCGCCCGCGCCACCAGCGCGCCCTCGCCCATCGCGAAAGACACGTCGGCCTGCGCCAGCACCGGCGCGTCGTTGACGCCGTCACCCACCATGGCCACCACTTCGCCACGCGCCTGCGCTTCGCGCACGGCCTGCAGCTTGGCCTCCGGCGTGGCGCCGGCGGCGGCCACGGGCAGGCTCAGGCGCTGAGCCACGCGCTGCACACGCGAGGGCGCGTCGCCCGACAGCAGCGCCGGCTCCATGCCGGCCGCACGCAGCGCGGCCATGGCGGCGGCGGCATCCTCGCGCAGCCGCTCTTCAAAACAGAAGGTCAGCAGCACCTGCCCGCGCGGGCCAAAGGCGGCCTGCAGCGCGTCGCTGCCGTCCTCCACGGGCGCATCAGCCACCCAGGAGGCACGGCCCAAGCGCCACTCCACGCCCTGGGCGTCCAGCGCGCTCAGGCCCTGGCCTGGTTGCTCACGCACCTGCGTCCAGCCGTCTGCAGAGGGCACCATGGCCGCATCCGCCCCGCCCTGCTCCACGGCCTGGACGAGCGCCCGCGACAGCGGGTGCGTGGACCAGCGCGCCATCGCCGCAGCGCGCGGCCGCAGCGCCGCAGCTTCGTGCGCGCTCAACGATTTGGCGTGAACGATTTCACGCAGCGCGAGGCTGTCCTCGGTCAGCGTGCCGGTCTTGTCTATGAAGAGATGGCGCACGCGCGCCAGTGCTTCCAGCGCATCCAGCCGCTGCAGCAGCACGCCGCGGCGGGCCAGGCCGCCGGCGGCGGCCACCATCACCGAGGGCGCCGCCAGCGACAGCGCGCAGGGACAGGTGACGATGAGCACCGACACCGCCACCCACACCGCGCGCGACGGATCGATGAAACTCCACGCCAGCGAGGCGCCCGCGGCCAGCGCGAGCACCACCCACAGGAAAGGCCGCGCCCAACGGTCGGCCGCGCGCGCCAGCGCGGGCCGCTCGGTGAGCGCCTGCTGCATCAAGGCCACGATGTGCTCGTAGCGCGTGTCCGCGCCCACGCGGTGCACGCGCATGCGCACCGGGGCGCCCACGTTGACCGAGCCGCCCACCAGCGCGTCGCCCGCGCCGCGCGGCACAGGGCGCGACTCGCCGCTGAGCAGCGACTCGTCGGCCTGGGTCCGGCCCTCCACCAGTTCGCCGTCGGCCGGAAAGCTCTCGCCCAGCGCCACCTGCACCAGGTCGCCCGGGCGCAGCGCGTACACGCTCACGGTTTCCAGGCTGCCGTCCTCGCGCACGCGGCTGGCGCTTTGCGGCATGCGCGCCAGCGCTTCTTCCAGCGTGGCGGCCACGCGGTGGCGCGCGCGCATTTCCAGGTAGCGCCCGGCCAGCAGGAAGCTCACGAACATGGACAGCGAGTCGAAATAGACCTCGTGGCCGAAGATGCCGCCCGGGTCGAAGGTCGCGCCGCTGCTGGCGATGAAGGTCACCAGCACGCCCAGCGCCACGGGGACGTCCATGCCTATGCGGCGGGTGCGAAGGCTGCGCCAGGCGCCCTTGAGAAACGGCGCGGCCGACCACCACACCAACGGAATGCTCAGCACCCACGAGCCCCAGTTGAGGAGCTGGCGCAGGTCCGGCGCCATCTCGCCAGGGCGGGCGACGTAGATGGGCGTGGCCATCATCATCACCTGCATCATGCAAAACCAGGCCACGAAGAGCCGCCAGATGGCCTGCCGGTTCTCCGTCACGCGCAGCGCCCGCGCGGGCTCCGCGGCGTCGGGCACGGCGTCATAACCGGCGCGGCGAATGGCCTGCACCATGTCGGCCACGCGCACGCGCTGCGGATCCCACTCGATGCGCGCCCGCTCGGCCGAGGCACTCACGCGGGCCGACTCGACGCCCGGCACCGCGGCCAGCGCCTGCTCGATGGTGTCGGCACAGGCGGCACACCACATGCCGGAGAGGCGCAGCACCGATTCGCCCATGCGCCGCCCCTGGCGGTCCACGCGCCAGCGCGTGAAGCGCTGCTGCTCTTGCGGATCGTCCAGTACGGCGAGGTCGTGCTGTTCGGCGGTGCTGGGGGCGAAGGTGGCGGTGGAAGCGTTCATCGGCGACAGGCGCGCGCCGGCCACAGGCCCGACGACGCCGGATAATCTAGGGTTCATCCCCTGGTGACGGCATGATCAAGATCAAGACACGCGCATCCCTTACGGGGCTGTTGGCCCTGGTGATCACCACCTCGCCTGCCATCGCGCAGCAAGGCCAGCCCCAGCAGCTCGAAACCATCACGCTCAACGCGGGCATGCACAACATCCGCGCCGAAGTGGCGCTCAGCCCGGAGCAGCGCGCCACCGGCCTGATGTACAGGCGCGAGATGGCGGCTCACGAAGGCATGCTGTTCGTGTTCGAGCAGCCGGCGCCGCAGTGCTTCTGGATGAAGAACACGCTGCTGCCGCTGTCCATCGCCTTCCTGGCCGATGACGGGACGGTGGTGAACATCGCCGACATGAAGCCGCAGACGCTGGACTCCCACTGCTCGGACAAGCCGGTGCGCTATGCGCTGGAGATGAACCAGGGCTGGTTTGCCAAGCGAGGCATCCAGGCCGGCGCGAAGCTTAAAGGCCCCGTCTTCAATTCGGTGCGCTGAAAGACAAAGGCCGATCGCGAGATCGGCCTTTTGACACTGATCAAGCCGTCATGCGGCACCCGCCCCGGAGCGCCGCCGGGCTTTGAGCCGCTCTTAGGCGGCGAAGTTGCCTTCCGCGAACTCCCAGTTCACCAGCTTGTCGAGGAAGGTCTCGACGAACTTGGGACGCAGGTTGCGGTAGTCGATGTAGTAGGCGTGTTCCCACACGTCCACGGTCAGCAGCGGCTTGTCGCCGGTGGTCAGCGGGGTGCCGGCGGCGCCCATGTTGACGATGTCCACGCTGCCGTCGGCCTTCTTCACCAGCCAGGTCCAGCCCGAGCCGAAGTTGCCCACGGCGCTCTTGACGAAGGCTTCGCGGAAGGCGGCGTAGGAGCCGAACTTGGCGGTGATGGCCTGGGCCAGCGCGCCGCTGGGCTCGCCGCCGCCATTGGGCTTCATGCAGCTCCAGAAGAAGGTGTGGTTCCAGATCTGCGCGGCGTTGTTGTAGATGCCGCCGGAGGACTTCTTGATGATGTCCTCGAGGGCCATGCTCTCGAACTCAGTGCCCTTCTGGAGGTTGTTCAGGTTCACGACATAGGCGTTGTGGTGCTTGTCGTGGTGGTACTCCAGCGTTTCGCGGCTGTAGTGGGGGGCGAGGTCGTCGTAGCCGTAGGGCAGCGGGGGCAGCACGTGTTCCATCTTTTCTCCTGTGTTCATTGATGCACGTCAAAAGACGCGCAGAGGGCAAAGCCGGGGTGATTGTAGGAGTGCACGAAGGCCCTCGCCGGGTGTGCAAGGGCCTTGGGCTTTGAAGGCCTTTCAGCGCTCCCCGTCGAGTTTCACCTGTTGAACCTGGGCCAGGGCTCGGCCGTCGCTCCACACGGCCTGCACCTGCTGTCCAGGCACCAGGCCGCGCGCGCAGACGATGGGGCTGCCCGCCTCGTCCGTGACCCAGGCGTAGCCGCGCGAGAGCACGCGGTGCGGGTCCAGCGCCGACAGCCGCGCTTCCACGCCTTGCAGCTCCAAGCCCAGGCGCTGGCGGCGCACGCTCTGGGCCCGCTGCAGCCGTTGCGCCAAAGCCTGCAACCGCACGGCGGCGCGCTCGCGCTGCACGCCCTGCGCGCGCTCCAGGCGCGCGGCCAGCCGCTGCGGTGCCTCGGCCGCGCGCTGCAGCGCGTGGCGCAGCGCGTGGCGGGCGCGTTCCTCCAGCCGGTCGAGCTGCTGCGCGTGGCGGGCCAGCACGGCGCCGGGGCGGGCGAGCTGCAGCGCGCGCTGGTCCAGGTCCTGGGCCTGGCGCTCCAGTTGGCGCTGCACCTGGCGGCGCATGCGCCGCGCCAGCGCCGCAAGCTGCTCCACGCACTCGGCCTGCGATGGCGCCACCAGCTCCGCCGCGGCGGTGGGCGTGGGTGCGCGCAGGTCGGCGGCGAAGTCGGCCAGGCTCACGTCGGTCTCGTGGCCCACGCCGCACACCAGCGGGATGTCGCTGGCCGCCACCGCGTGCACCACGCGCTCGTCGTTGAAGGCCCACAGGTCTTCCAGCGAGCCGCCGCCGCGGCAGAGGATGAGCACGTCCACCTCGGCGCGCTCGTTGGCCTGCTGCAGCGCGGCCACCAGCGCCGCCGGCGCCTCGGCGCCCTGCACGGGGCTGGGATAGATCACCACCTCCACCTGCGGCGCGCGCCGCGCCAGTGTGGTGAGCACGTCGCGCAGCGCCGCCGCGGCCAGCGACGTGACCACGCCCACGCGACGCGGAAAGCGCGGCAGCGGCCGCTTGCGCTCGGCGTCGAACAGCCCCTGTGCCTGCAACCGCTCCTTCAGGCGCAGGAACTGCTCATAGAGCGAGCCTGAGCCCACGAGCTGCATGCCCTCCACCACGAACTGCAGCTCGCCGCGCGGCTCGTACACCGCCACGCGCCCGCGCAGCTCCACCTGCAGCCCGTCGCGCGGATTGAAGTCCACCAGCGACGCGGCGCGGCGGAACATGGCGCAGCGCAGCGCGGCGGCCTGGCCCTCGGCGTCCTTGAGCGTGAAGTAGCAGTGGCCGCTGGCCGCGCGGGTGAAGCCGGAGAGCTCGCCGCGCACGGTGCACGCACCAAAGCGCGCCGCCAGCGCGTCGCCCATGGCCAGCAGCAGGCCGGCCACGCCCCAGACCTGGCGCGCCATCGTGCTCGGCTCGGCCATGCGGTTCTCCTGAAAAAAACAGTGCTTAAAAAAGATGCAGCCCAGCGCCCGCGCCCGGCTGACAAGCAGTTCCGAACGCTGTCCCTGCGCAAATCACAAACTTGTCCACAGCAACGGTGGACAGGTGGGGGTGCACGGACCTGCACGCGCCAAGCGCGCGGGGGCCCTTGGGCATAATTGACGGTTTGTCCGGGCCAGCGTTTGCAGCGTCTTTGAAGTCCCGGTTCCTAGTCATACACGTTCCGGGGACGCCTTGTTTTCGATCATACAAGCCGCCGGCTGGCCCATCTGGCCGCTGCTGCTGTGCTCGGTGCTGGCCTTGGCGCTGATCATCGAGCGGCTCTTGAGCCTGCGCAGCGCGCGCATCGTGCCGCCCAAGCTGCTCGACGAAGTCTTGGCCCTCGTGCGCGGCGGCCTGCCCGCGCCGGACGTGGCCGAGAAGCTCGAACAGCATTCCGTGTTGGGCCAGGTGCTGGCGGCGGGGCTGCGCAGCGCGCAGCGGGAGCCGCGCATCAGCGAGGAGCGGCTGCGCCAGTCGCTGGAGAGCGCCGGGCGCGCAGCCGTGCACGGGCTGGAGCGCTATCTGAGCGCGCTGGGCAGCATCGCCTCGGCCGCGCCGCTGCTGGGCCTTTTCGGCACCGTGGTGGGCATGATCGAGATCTTCGGCTCGCAGACGCCCGGCGGCGGCAACCCGCAGGCGCTGGCGCACGGCATTTCGGTGGCGCTCTACAACACGGCCTTCGGCCTCGTGATCGCCATTCCCACGCTGCTGTTCTACCGCCATTTCCGCGCCCGCGTGGACGACTACGCCCTGTCGCTGGAACTGGCCGCCGAGCAGCTCATGCCGCTGCTGCTGCGCCACACGGCACGCCCCGCTTGACGGCAGCCACAGCGAGCCCAGCGCCATGAATTTCCGCAAGCCGCGCCGCGACGAGCCGGAGATCAACCTGATCCCCTTCATCGACGTGCTGCTGGTGGTGCTCATCTTCCTGATGCTGTCCACCACCTACAGCCGCTACACGGCGCTGGACGTGACGCTGCCCACCGCCAGCACCAAGCCCGTGGATCAAAAGCCCCAGGAGATCGTGGTGGCCGTGGCCGCCGACGGCCGTTACGCCATCAACAACCGCGCCGTCGAGGGCCGCAGCGTGGAAGTGCTCGCGGCCGAGCTGCGCGCCAGCGCCCAGGGGCTGCAGCAGCCGCTGCTCATCGTCAGCGCCGACGCCACCGCCGCGCACCAGTCCGTGGTCAACGTGCTGGACGCCGCGCGCCGCGTGGGCCTGTCGCGGCTGACCTTTGCCGCGCAGTCCGGTGGCCAGCACTGAGGCTGCGGCCTCGCGCGGCGCGGGCTCGCGCCTGGCCGGCTGGCTGCAGCGCCAGTGGTGGCAAGCGGCGCCCTCCATCGTGGCGCGGCTGCTGTGGCCGCTGTCCGCCCTCTACGAAGCCCTGGCCGAGCGCCAGCGGCGCAAGACCGCGCCTGAAGCCACCGGCTTGCCCGTGGTCGTGGTGGGCAACCTCATCGTCGGCGGCGCCGGCAAGACGCCCACCGTCATCGCGCTGGTGCAGGCGCTGCGCGCGCTGGGCTGGACGCCGGGCGTGATCTCGCGCGGCCATGGCCGCCAGGGCGAGGCCGTGGCGCAAGTCCACCGCGACAGCGCCGCGCGCGACGTGGGCGACGAGCCGCTGCTCATACACCTGCGCAGCGCCGCCCCCGTGGTGGTGGGCCGCGACCGCATCGCCGCCGCGCGCGCGCTGCGCCAGGCCCACCCCGAAGTGAACCTGCTGCTGGCCGATGACGGCCTGCAGCACTGGCGGCTGGCGCGCGACGCGCAGGTCATCGTCTTCGACGATCGTGGCGCCGGCAACGGGTTCACCTTGCCCGCCGGCCCGCTGCGCCAGCGGCTGCCGCACGCCGTGCCGCCGCGCAGCCTGGTGCTCTACAACGCCGCCGCGCCCAGCACGCCGCTGGCGGGCTGGTGCGCGCAGCGCCGCCTGGCCGGCGCGGTGGAGCTGGCCGACTGGTGGGCCGGCCGGCCGTGCAGCCTGGCCGCGCTGCAGGCCCTGAAAGGCAAGCCGCTGTTGGCCGCAGCCGGCATAGGCGCGCCGCAGCGCTTCTTCGACATGCTGCAGGCTCAGGGACTGAGCTTCACGCCCTGCCCCGTGCCGGACCACCACGACTACGCCACGCTGCCCTGGCCCGCCGGCACGGCCGACGTGGTGCTGACGGAGAAGGACGCCATCAAGCTTGCTCCCGCCCGCTGCGCCGGGACGCGCATCTGGGTCGTGGCGCTAGACTTCGCCCTCCCCGACGCCTTCGTGGCCGCGCTGGCCCGGCTGCTTCCCGCTTCTTCCTTGTGAACCATGAGCCTTGACCACCGACTGATTGAACTGCTGGTATGCCCGGTGTGCAAAGGCCCGCTGGAGCTGCTGCGCGACACGCAACTGCAGCCGCGCGAGCTGCTGTGCCCGGCCGACCGGCTGGCCTTCCCCGTACGCGACGGCCTGCCCGTGATGCTGGAAAGCGAAGCCCGCGCCGTGGACGCGCCGGCCGCGCCGCTGGCGCCGGCCGCCGGCGACGCCGCCGCGGTATGAGCCTGGTACCGGCCAGCGCGGCCGCCACGGCCGGCGCCTTCACCGTGCTCATCCCCGCGCGGCTGGCCTCGACGCGGCTGGCCGACAAGCCGCTGGCCGACATTGCGGGCCTGCCCATGGTCGTGCGCGTGGCGCAGCGTGCCGCGCAATCGGCCGCGCAGCGCGTGGTGGTGGCGGCGGACGACGAGCGCATCGTGCAGGCCTGCGCCGCGCATGGCGTTGAGGCCGTGCTCACCGACAAGGGCCACGCCAACGGCAGCGACCGCCTGGCCCAGGCCTGCACGCTGCTGGGCCTGGACGGCGAGGACATCGTGGTCAACGTGCAGGGCGACGAGCCGCTGATCGACCCCGCGCTCATCGACGCCTGCGCCGAGCTGCTGGTGCAGCGCGAAGACTGCGTGATGGGCACCGCCGCCCACACCATCGAGAGCGAGGCCGACTGGCGCAACCCCAACGTGGTGAAGGTGGTGCTGGACGCCGCCGGCCGCGCCCTCTACTTCACCCGCGCCAACGTGCCCTTCTGGCGCGACGCCGTGCCGCCTGACGCGCTGCCCAGCCCCGCGCCGCTGCGCCACATCGGCCTGTACGCCTACCGCGCGGGCTTTCTGCGCCGCTACCCGACGCTGGAGCCCTCGCCGCTGGAGCGCATCGAGTCGCTGGAGCAGTTGCGCGTGCTGTGGCATGGCGAGCGCATCGCCGTGCACGTCGCGGCGCAGGCGCCCGGCCCCGGTGTGGACACGCCCGCGGACCTGGAGCGCGTGCGCGCGCTGCTCGCGCAAACCTGACGCAAGGGGCTCATGGCATGAGCCCATCAAGCTGACTTCACGCTGACACCCGCGCCGAGAGTGGGCCGATAACGTGAGGAGGATCACGCGGCACGGGGGGTTTTCCAGCCCTGCCGCCTTGCTTCGCGTCAGCTTGGTGCAAAGGCACGCGTGTTATTCTCATTCGAGACAATACCGGCCGCCCTGGCCGGTCGAAAGCCCTTCCCAGGGGCGCATTCCATCATTCAAGGAACCCAATGAGACTGATTCTTCTGGGCGCACCGGGCGCCGGCAAAGGGACGCAAGCCGCCTTCATCTGCCAGAAGTATGGAATCCCGCAGATTTCCACTGGCGACATGCTGCGCGCGGCCGTCAAGGCTGGCACCCCGCTGGGCCTGGAAGCCAAGAAGGTCATGGACGCGGGCGGCCTGGTGAGCGACGACATCATCATCGGCCTGGTGAAGGACCGCATCGCGCAGCCGGACTGCGCGCAAGGCTTCCTGTTCGATGGTTTCCCCCGCACCATTCCGCAGGCCCAGGCCATGCGTGAAGCCGGCGTGAAGCTGGATGTCGTGCTCGAAATCGACGTGCCCGACGAGAACATCATCGAGCGCATGGCTGGCCGCCGCGTGCACGTGGCGTCGGGCCGTACCTACCACGTCAAGTTCAACCCGCCCAAGACCGCAGGCGTGGACGACGAGACCGGCGAAGCCCTGATCCAGCGCGACGACGACAAGGAAGAGACCGTGCGCAAGCGCCTGGAGGTCTACCAGAGCCAGACCCGCCCGCTGGTGGACTACTACGCCACTTGGGCCGCCACCGGCGACGCCGTGGCCCCGCGCTACGCCCGCATCAGCGGCCTGGGCACGGTGGACGAGATCACCGCCCGCGCCATGGAAGCCCTGGGCGCCTGAGGCTCCCCCGCTCCTGCAAAACAGCCGCCTGCGGGCGGCTTTTTTGCGCCCCTGGCCGGCCAAGCTCCCCGCTCTTACCCCAGAGCAAGGAAAGTGATGTGGGCCTCCTACAAGCTTGCGATTGATTTAGCCCGCCGGCACCACCAGCCGCGGCACCGCCGCCAGCAGGCTCCTGGTGTACTCGTGCCGCGGCTCATGCAACACCTGCTCGGCACTGCCCAGCTCCACGATGCGCCCGCCCTGCATCACCGCCACCTCGTGCGCCAGGTAGCCCACCACGCCGATGTTGTGCGTGATGAAAAGATAGGCCAGCCCCAGGCGCTGCTGCAGCTCGCGCAGCAGGTTCAGGATCTGTGCCTGCACCGACACGTCCAGCGCCGACGTGGGCTCGTCGCACACCAGTAGCCGCGGCTGCACCGCCAGCGCCCGCGCGATGGCAATGCGCTGCCGCTGCCCGCCCGAGAACTCGTGCGGCCAGCGCTGCAGCGCGTCCGCGGGCAGGCCGACCTGACGCGCCAGCGCCTCCACGCGCGCGCGGCGCTCGCCGGCCGGGAGTTGCGGCAGCAACGCCTGTAAACCCTCCTCCAGCAGCTCAGCCACGCGCAGGCGCGGGTTGAGCGAGCCGAACGGGTCCTGGAACACGATCTGGGCCTGCGCCCGCGCTTCGCGCAGCGCATCGCCCTCAAGGCGGAACAAGTCCACGCCCTGCAGCAGCGCCTGTCCCGTCACCCGCGCCTGGCGGCGCAGCAACTGCACGATGGCTTTGCCGGTGGTCGTCTTGCCGCTGCCGCTTTCGCCCACGAGCCCCAGCGTGCGGCCGGCACGCAGGGTGAAGCTCACGCCTTGCACGGCGTCCACGTGGCCCACCACGCGGCGCAACAGGCCCTTGCGGATGGGAAAGCCCACGGACAGGTTGGAGACTTCCAGTAGCGGCGCGCCGTCGGCCTTGGGTGCGCCATCGGCCGTGGCGGATGCCGGCGCCGTGGCCTGCAGCGCCTGGGCCGTTTCGCGTGGCGTGGGCGGCACGGCGCCAGGGGCATAGAGGACGCAGCGCACTTCCCGGCCCGCGCCCGGCCGGAACAGCGGCACGGGCTCGCCGCACGCCGGCATGGCGTGCGGGCAGCGCTGCTTGAAGCGGCAGCCGCCCAAGCGCTCCGACAGGCCCGGCACGCTGCCGGCGATGGCGGCAAGCGGCTCGTCGCGCCGCTGCGCGTCCGGCAGCGCGCGCAGCAGCGCCTGCGCATAGGGGTGGGCCGGTGCGCGGAAGAAGTCTCCCGCCGGTGCCAGCTCCACCATCTGGCCCGCGTACATCAGCGCCACTTGGTCGGCGAAGCCGGAGACCAGCGCCAGGTCGTGCGTGATCAGCAACAGGCCCAAGCGCTGCTCGCGCTGCAGCTCGCGCAGCAGCGCCATCACCTGGGCCTGCACGGTCACGTCCAGCGCCGTGGTGGGCTCGTCGGCCAGCAGGTAGTCCGGCTCGGTGGACAGCACCATGGCGATCATCACGCGCTGCTTCTGCCCGCCGCTGAGCGTGAACGGGTAGCTCTCGAACGCGCGCTCCGGCAGCCCAACGCGCTGCAGCCACTGGCGCGCCCGCTCGCGCGCCTCGCGGCCGCGCAGGGGCAGGTGGCGCTCAATGGCCTCGACGACCTGGTCGCCCACCGTCATCACCGGGTCCAGGCTGGTGGCGGGCTCCTGGAAGATCATCCCGATGCGCTTGCCGCGCAGCGCCCGCATGCCGGACTCGGGCAGCGCCAGCACGTCTTCGCCTTCCAGCAGCACCTGCCCGCCGGTGATGCGCCCGGCCTCCGGCAGCAGCCGCATCAGCGCCAGCGCCGTGATGCTCTTGCCGCAGCCGCTCTCGCCCACCAGCGCCACGGTGCGGCCCTGCTGCAAAGAAACGGAGAGCGCATCCACCACGGCCAGGCTGCCGGCGTCGGTGTCGATGTGGACGTCGAGGTCGCGGGCCTGGAGGTGGCGGGCGGCGGCGGGTTGATGTTGGAGCGATTGGCTCATGAGTAGTGCGTGATATTGGCCACGAGCCGATACGGCATGCCTACTACTTCGTCATTCCCGCGCAGGCGGGGATGACGAAGTAGAAGGCGTGGCGTGCCAGCTCACGGGCAGGGCCCCACGGCTTGCGTCATGCGGTACGTCACGCTGCGCGTCATGCAATGCGTCATGACAGCCATGCTCACCCCCGTTGCACCCGCAACGCCCGCGCCCGCGGATCGAACGCGTCGCGCACCCCGTCCGCCAGCAGATTCGCCGACAGCACCAGCGCCAGCATGAAGAAGAAGGCGGACGTGAAGCTCCACCACACCAGCGGGTCGCGGCTCATCTCGCTGCGGGCCAGGTTGATCATGCCGCCGAAGCTGTTGAGCGACGGGTCCACGCCCACGCCCACGTAGCTCAGCACCGCCTCGTACAGCACCAGCGAGGAGAAATCCAGCACCGTCGTGATCAGCACCAGGTGCAGCGTGTTGGGCAGGATGTGGCGCAGCATGATGCGCCCGGCCGGCAGGCCGAAGGCCGTGGCCGCCTGCACGTACTCCATCTCGCGCAGCTTCAAGGTCTCCGCCCGCAGCAGCCGGCACAGCGTGGCCCAGCCCGTGAGGCCCAGGATGATGCACAGCAGGAACAGTCGCACGTCGCTGCGCTCGGCGCCCGTGGTGAACAGCTCCGGGTGCTGGTCCATGAACACCTGCACCATCAGCACGCAAGCCGCGATCAGCAGCACGTTGGGCACGGCCGACAGCACCGTGTAGAGGTACTGGATGAGCGCATCGGCCCAGCCGCGCAAGTAGCCCGCCACGATGCCCAACACCAGCGCCAGCGGCAGCGTGGCGATGGTGGCGAGGCTGCCGATGACGAAGGCCGTGCGCACGCTCTTGAGCGCCTGCACCAGCACGTCGTTGCCCGTGCGGTCCGTGCCCAGCACGTGGTAGTGGCCCATAAGCGCGATCACCGGCCCGGCCAGCAGGCACAGCGCCGTGGCGCACAGCAGCGCCGCACGCAGCGGCACGCGGGTGCGGTCGCGCACCACGTCCTTGAGCGCCCAGCGCCAGGGAATGCCCCGGCGGCGCGAGCGCCACCGCGCCGCCAGCGCGAACAGCCCCGCGGCCACGACCAGCCCCCCCGCGGCACCCAGCAGCGCCCGCGCCGCGATGTCGCCCGCGCGCTGCGCGTCCGGGTCCGTCAGGTGCGCGCCACCGTGCAACAGCCGCGGGAAGGTGCGCACCACGTCGCCGCCCTGCTCCACGCTCTGGCGGTTGAAAGCCACTGCCGCCAGCGGCGCCGAGTAGCTGGACTCGCGCATGGCGATGGGCCGCGCCAGCAGCACATCCAGCAGGCTCTCCGTGCGCGTGGCGTAGAAAATTTCACCCGCAGCGGCCGGCGGCAGCGCCCGGCGGAAGTGGATGCTGTCCAGCATCGCCACCAGCGCGAAGGCGGCAAAGACGATGAGCGCGCACAGCGCCGGCGCGTCGTTGAGCATGCGCCGCCACGGCGCGCGCAGCGGCGGCACGCGGCGCAGCCGCCAGCCGTAAAAGGCCAGCGCCACCACCAGCGCCCACAGCACCACGTCGGTCCACAGCAAGACAAAGCGCGGCATGGTGGACCTACTCCAGCCGCACCCGGGGATCGACCCAGGTGTAGGCGACGTCTATGAGCAGGAAGGCCGCCACGTAGAGCAGCGAGCCCAGGAAGACCATGGCCCGCACCACGGCGAAGTCCTGCGCCGAGATGGCGTCCACCACATAGGCACCCAGGCCCGGAATGCCGAAGAAGCTCTCGAACAGCAGGCTGCCCAGGAACACGTAAGGCAAATAAGAGCCGGCGCTGGTGAGGATGGGAATCATCGCGTTGGGCAGCACGTGGCGGATGAGCACGGCGGGCTCGGTGAGGCCCTTGGCGCGCGCCGTGCGCACGTGGTCCTTGTTGACCTCCTCCAGCAGCATGGCGCGGTAGAGGCGCGCCTCGCCGCCCAGGCGGGCGATGAGGCTCAGGGCGACGGGCAGCACCAGGAACTTCACCGCATCCAGCCCCGGCGCGAAGCCGGAGATGGGCACCAGCTTCAGCACGCGCGAGAACAGGAGCTGGCCGACGATGATGTAGAACAGGCTGCTGATGGAGAGCATCAGCACGCACAGCACCACGCCCCAGAAGTCGATGCGCGAGTGCCTGAAGAACACCAGCACCAGCGCAAAGCCCACCGAGGCGATGAGCTGGAGGATGAAGATGGGCACCGCCAGTTGCAGGCTCACCAGCATGCGCGTGCGTATCTCCTGGCCGATGTCCACGGCGTTCTGGGAGTCGGAGCGTCCGAAGTCCAGCCACAGCAGCGATACCGAGCGCTGCCAGAACACCGTGCGCGTGAGCTTGTCCGGCCCTTGGGCCTGCTCGTTCCACAGCAGCGGCTGGTCGTAGCCGCGCTCGGCCTTCCACTTCTCCACCTGCTCGGCGCTGACGCGGCGCCCGCCGATGTTCAGCCGCGCCATGTCGTCCGGCGTGTTGAGCGTGAAGAAGAGCAGGAAGGTCATGAGGTTCACGCCCACCAGCACCAGCAGCGCATAGGCCGCGCGGCGCAGCACCGCGTTGATCATGCGGACCCTTTCCCGACGTTCACCGCGCCCGCCGTGGGCACGGCGGTGCTGCGCCCGGCGGCCGATTCCCGCTCGCGCCACTGCCGCCGCAGCCGCCACAGCAGCGCCAGCGCCCCCAGCGGCAACAGCAGCAGCGGCCACCACACCGGCCGGTTCCACTCGGCCCAGCGCTGGGCGCGCTCGGCGGTGTCGAGCCGGTAGTACTTGGCCATGTCGCGCACCAGCAGGCTGGGCTTGCCGTTGTGCACCCAAGGCTGGAAGGCGGCGGCGGCGTAGGGGAAGACGCCCCAGGCCCAGGGCGCGTCCTGCCGGACGATGTCCACCATCTTGTCGATCACGGCCTGGCGCTCGGGGCCGTCGTCCAGCGCCTGCATGCGCTTGTAGAGCCGGTCGTACTCGGCGTTCTCGTAGTTGGCGGCGTTCTCGCCGTCATGCCCCGCCTTGGCGTTGGGGCCGTAGAGCAGGAACAGGAAGTTCTCGGGGTCGGGATAGTCCGCCAGCCAGCCCCAGCTGAAGATCTGCGCGCGGCCGTTGCGCATCTTTTCCTGGAACTGGTTGTAGTCCGTGGCGCGGATTTCGAGCTGCACGCCCAGCTTGCCGAACTGCCGCGTGAGCCAGTCCAGCTCCGCGCGGATCTCGGGCGTGGGCGCGCGCTGGAAGTCGTAGTAGAGGGTCAGCGGCTGGCCGGTCCTGGCGTCGCGCCCGTCGGGGTAGCCGGCCTCCACCATCAGCCGCCTGGCGTCCTCGATGGGGCGGCGCACCACCTTGCCGTCCACCACCTTGTGCGTCACCGGGTTGTGACCTTGCACCGTGCCGTGGCGCGAGCCGAACAGCCCGGCGGGCAGCGGCCCCTGGGCGGCCTCGCCGGCCTTGTTCACGAAGATGCGCTGGTAACCCTCTTCGTAGTCGATGGCGATGGAGAGGGCCTGGCGCAGCTTGCGGTTGCGCTCCTGCTGCTGCGGCGTGTCGCCGCGGCCGACCACCGGGTCGCGCCAGTTGAAGCCCAGGTAGTTGATGCTGATGTCCACCGACTTCGGAAAGTTGAAGCCGCGCTCCTCGTAGAGCTTGCGGGTGTCGGCCGAGTCGCGCATGTCGCTCAGGAACTCGATGCCCCACTCCGGCCGCTCGATCTCCGGCACGTCCAGGTAGCCCTGGATGAACTTGGCCTTGTGCGGCAGCTTCTCGCGCTCGTTGGTCGAGACGATGCGGTCCACGAAGGGCATGGTCTTGCCGCAGTCGTCCAGCAGCCCGGCTTCCCTGTCGCCGGGCATGCCTTCGCAGGGATAGGGCTCGCCGCGGAAGTTGGGATTGCGCTGCATGACGTGGCGGCGGTCCGTGACGCGCTCCACCAGCATGAACGGCCCCGTGCCCACCGGCCAGGTCGCCAGGCTCATGCCCGCGCCGGCCATGCCGGGCTGGGCGTAGAAGGCATCCGCCTCCCACGGCACGGGCGCCATGAAGGTCATGGCCAGCCAGTATTTCCACTGCGGATATTTCCCACTCAGCGTGATGCGCAGCAGGTGCTTATCCACCGCCTGCACGCCCTCCAGCGGCCACTGGCGCAGGTCCAGGAAGGGCTTGTCCAGGGAAGACGGCGGAATGCCCTTTCGCAGCTTCGCGTCCTCGGCACGCACGCGCTCGGCAAACGCCTTCATGCCCAGCACGTGCTCGGCCAGCACGCCGAAGATGGGCGCCTCCACGCGCGGGCTGGCGTGGCGCTTGATGGCGTAGACGAAGTCCTCCGCCGTCAGCTCGCGCGTGCCCTGGTGCTCGAACTGCGGCGGCGCGCGGCGCGTGCCCAGCTCGCCGGGCTTCATCGCGTGGTAGCGGTAGTGGCCGGCGTCGTCCGTGGCGAAGGCCGGGTGCGGCGCGTACAGCACGCCGGGCCGGATGGGGATGTCGTAGACGCTGAAGGCGATGCGCGCCGGGTCCGCGTCGTGCGGCAGCGGCTGGCGCTGCGCATCCAGATACCGGGGCTCCACGACGGCGGCCGCCGCCTTGGGCGTCAGCTCATACGGCCGCTTGAGGTAGTGGTAGCCGTAGAGCGGCTCGTAGACCTGGTAGGTGTAGGGCGTCTCGTTGTTGCTGTAGGAGGCAGTCGGGTCCAGCGTGCGCGGGCTGCGCTCCTGGAAGGCGTTGAGCAGCGTGTTGCTCTCGGCCGTGCCGCGCGGGTACGGGCTGTTGTCGCAGCCGCCCAGGCCCAGCGACGCCGCCAGCGCCAGCGCGCCCCACGCCGCCCGCGACGTGCGCCGCGGAGCCCGGGCGGCAACGTGGCCTAGTGCCCGTGGGCGTGCTCGCATCCGCATTCGGGATGGTGCTCGTGCTCGTGAGGGTGCGAATGCTCCCACCCGACGAACACGTCGCGCCTGTCCACCACGAGCTGCACCTTGCGGCCCACCGGCAGGCACAGCTTGGTGGGCACGTGGCCGAAGGGCAGCCCGGTGAGGATGGGCGTAACGCACACGGCGCGCACGGCTTCCACCATCTGCTTGAGCCCGTAGCCGCGGTCCAGCGGCGACTTCTTCCAGTCGCTGAAGTGGCCCAGGAGGATGGCCTTTTGCGCCTGCAGCACCCCGGCCTGCTGGAGCTGCAGCAGCAGCCGCTCGACGCGGTAGGGATGCTCGTTGACGTCTTCCAGGAACAGGATGCCGCCCCGGACCTTGGGCCAGTGCGGCGTGCCCAGCAGGGCCGACAGCACGGTCAGGTTGCCGCCCCACAGCACGCCCTTGGCCTCCAGCCCGTCGAAGCCGGCCTCGGTGCGGAAGCCCACGGCCTCCAGCTCGCCGGACATGGCCTCGCGGAAGACCTCGGGGGTGATTTCGTCGAGCTGGTCGTCGGTTTCCTTGCCGAAGTCGTCGATGGCCAGCGGGCCGGCCCAGGACTCGGCCTTGGTGTGGGCCAGCAGGCCGAGCTGCAGCGCCGTCACGTCGCTGTAGCCTACCCAGCGCGTGCCACGCTCGATGCTCCTGGCCAGCAGCGGCCAGTCGATGCGGTCCAGCAGCCGCGTGAGGCCGTAGCCGCCGCGCGTGGCCAGCGCCACGGAGGGCGCGGCCTCGGCGACGCGGTGCAAGGCCGCCAGGCGGGCATCGTCGTCACCGGCGAAGCGCTGGAAGCGCGCCAGGGCCGACTCGTCCAGGCTGACCTCGAAGCCGAGTTTTTGAAGCCGCTTGGCAGCCCGGCGCACCGGCGCCGCCTTCAAAACCACCCCGGAGGGGGAGAACAGGGTGAGGGAATTCGTCATTGAGGGGGATTGTGGCGCAGGGGGATGGGGGTTTTGGGAGCGGCGGTGAGGTGGTGTTGCGGCAGGGATGCGATGTGCTTCACTTCGCCGAACCCCACAGGTGCTGCGCTGCCCCGGAAAGCAGTTCTCAAGCGCATGCCGTGTGGCAAAGGCGCCTCGCCCCCGATCCGTGATGTCCGCGAAGGCGCACTGCTGTCCGGGGGAAAACGTAACGGTGACCGGCACCCTGCTCAATCAAGCGGCACGAGTGCTACGGGTGCAGGCCGCAAGAAAAAACGTCGTCATTCCGGCGAAGGCCGGAATCCACGAGTGCCGAGATGTCGCCCCGTTGCGCACCGCAGCGTGCCAACAGGCTTCACGCCAACACCTTGGTGCGCGTGGATCCCGGCCTTCGCCGGGATGACGACGTTCTTTCTCACGGCCGGCACTTATGGCATGCAGCAAGCGCCCTCTCCCGGGCGTCAGTCCATCAAGCATCGGCCGTCTTACCCCCTCGCCCCCGCCTCGTACCACCCCTTGCTGCGGTTCACGACCCGCACCACCAGCAGCATCACCGGCACCTCGATGAGCACGCCCACCACGGTGGCCAGCGCCGCGCCGGACTCGAAGCCGAACAGGCTGATGGCCGCGGCCACCGCCAGCTCGAAGAAGTTGCTCGCCCCGATCAGCGCCGACGGGCAGGCCACGCTGTGCGACTCGCCCAGCCGGCGGTTGAGCCAGTACGCCAGCGCCGAGTTGAAGAAGACCTGGATGAGGATGGGCACCGCCAGCATCGCGATCACCAGCGGCTGCCTGAGGATGGCCTCGCCCTGGAACGCGAACAGCAGCACCAGCGTGGCCAGCAGCGCCGTGATAGACCAGGGGCCGATGCGCGCCAGCGCCGCGTCGAAGGCCGCCTGCCCGCGCTTGAGCAGCGCCTTGCGCCAAAGCTGCGCGGCGATCACCGGGATGACGATGTAGAGCACCACCGACGTGACCAGCGTGTCCCACGGCACGGTGATGGCCGACAGGCCCAGCAGCAGCGCCACGATGGGCGCGAAGGCGAACACCATGATGGTGTCGTTGAGCGCCACCTGCGACAGCGTGAACAGCGGATGCCCGTTGGTCAGCCGGCTCCACACGAACACCATGGCCGTGCAGGGCGCCGCGGCCAGCAGGATCAAACCCGCCACGTAGCTGTCCAACTGCGCGGCCGGCAAGTACGGCGCGAAGACGTGGCGCACGAACACCCAGCCCAGCAGCGCCATCGAAAACGGCTTGACGGCCCAGTTCACGAACAGCGTGACGCCGATGCCACGCCAGTGGTGGCGCACCTGGTGCAGCGAGCCGAAGTCCACTTTCAGCAGCATCGGGATGACCATCACCCAGATCAGCAAGCCCACCGGCAGGTTGACCTTCGCCACCTCCATGCGGCCTATGGCCTGGACGGGGCCAGGCAGCATCTGACCCAGCGCGATGCCGGCGACGATGCACAGAAACACCCACACGGTCAGCCAGCGCTCGAAGACGCTCATGGGCGCCGGCTTGACGGCGGCAGCGGCAGCGGCAGCGGCGGCGGGAGCTGCCTTGCTCAGCGTGTTGCTCATGGCTGGATTCCCCGCTTCAGCTTCGGCCGATGCCGGCCAGCGCCGCCTGCAGCGCGTCGCGGCCCATGCTTTCCAGCGGCAGGGCCAGGAGTTGCAGCATGCGGTAGCCGATCGCCTGTCGCGTCAGCTCGAAAGCGCGGCGCTTGCCCTCATCGCCGCCCTCGGCGTTGGACGGATCGGGGTAGCCCCAGTGCACCTTCACCGGCTCGCCCGCGCCGCCGAAGAACACCGGGCAGGTTTCGGACGCGGCGCTGTCGCACACGGTGATGACGATGGACAGCGGCGGCGCCCCCTCGGCCGTGAACTCGTCCCAGCGCTTGCTGCGAAAGGCGCTGGTGTCCACCCCGGCGTTGTGCAGCGCCTCCAGCGCGAAGGGGTTGATGCGCCCGCTGGGCGCGCTGCCGGCGCTGTGGGCGCGCACCTCGCGCTGGAGGCGCGCGGCCAGGTGGTTGAGCATGCCCTCGCCCAGCACGCTGCGGGCGGAGTTGTGGGTGCAGAGGATCAGGACGTGGACGGTCATCGCGGCAGTGCGGGCGTGAGGGCGAAGGAAGGGAAACAGGGACGGCGAGGCAGCACCTCGCCGGCAGCGGCGGGCCGGACCTCGGCGCCGCCGCCCGCGTGAAACGTCAGCAGCAGGAGCCGGCGGACTTCACCGCGATGCCAACCGGCTTGCCGCGCGGCGTGCAGCAGGCGGCGGCCTGCGGCTCAGCGGCGGCCGGCGCCGGGGCGCAGCAGGCGCTGGACTCGGCCGGCGCGGTGGACACGGACGCGGCTTCGGTCGCGGGCGAGCAGCACGCGGCCGCCTGCGCGGCGGCGGCAGCGGGCACGGCTTCGGCCGCAGTCCCCTGCCCCGGCGTGCAGCAGGTTTCAGAAGCGTCGGCGGGCTCGCCCTCGCGGAACACGGGGATGCTGCCCAGCGTGTGGAAGTGTTCCCAGGCGATGCCTTGCGGGTCCGTGATCCAGTGCTTCTCGCTGCGGGCGTAGCAGCAGGTGGTGGCGCCCTCGTCCAGCAGCGCCATGTCGGCGGCCTCGGCGCGGGCCTTCATGGCGGCGAGCTCGGCGGGGTCGTCGGTCTGCACGCCCAGGTGGTCGATGTGGCCGGCCTCGCCGCGGGTGGAGATGGCGAAGTTCACGGCCGGGTCGTCCAGCATCCACTTGGCGTAGTCGCTCTCCAGCCGCGCCGGCTCGGCGGCGAACAGCTTCGAATAGAAAGCGACGCTCTTGTCGAGGTCGGCAACGTGCAGGTGGACGTGGAATCGCTTCATCTCGGGTCTCCTTGGGTGGTGGGGTGAGCGGCGGGCTCAGCAGCCGCAGGGCTTGGCCGCGGGCAGGCAGGCCGCGCCCTGGCAGCAGTTCTCGGTGAGGTAGGCCAGCAGCCCGTTCATCTGGTCGAACGCGGCGCGGTAGATGAGGTTGCGGCCGTCGCGCTCCTGCGACACCAGCCCGGCGTTGGCCAGCTCCTTGAGGTGGAACGACAGCGTGGAGGCCGGCGTCCCCAGCGCCTCGGCCAGCGCCCCGGGCGTGAGCCCCTCCTGCCCCGCGACGACCAGCGCGCGAAACGCCTGCAAACGCGCCGGCTGGGCCAGCGCGGCGAGGGATCGGACAACGTCTTTCTCTTCCATATTTCCAATTTACTAGAAATATCGGAGAAAGCAAAGCCCGGCGCGGCCGGGCTCGTTGGTGTGCAGCGGCTTCGCGTGCTCAGGCCGGATCGGCCCTCGGCGGCAAGCCGACCTCGCCCACGGCGGCACCCGCTTCCGCCGCCGCCAGCCGCAGCGCCTTCTGCTGCGCCCGCCGCTCGCGGAAGAAGCTGCGCAACAGATCGCCGCACTCGTCCCCCAGCAGCCCGCCTTCTATGACGGTGTGATGGTTGAGTTGCCGGTAGCCGAAGAGGTCCAGCACCGAGCCGGCCACGCCCGTCTTGGGGTCGGTGGCGCCGAACACTACGCGCTTGAAGCGTGCATGCATGAGCGCCATGGCGCACATGGCGCAGGGCTCCAGGGTGACGAACAGCTCGCACTCCGGCAGCCGGTAGTTCTGCAGCCGAAGCGCCGCCGCGCGCAGGGCAATGACCTCGGCGTGGGCGGTGGGGTCGTGTGTGCCAATGGGCTGGTTGAAGCCGGAGGCGATGACCTCGCCGTTCAGGACGATCACCGCCCCCACCGGCACCTCGCCCGCCGCATGCGCTTGCGTGGCCTGGGCCAGGGCAAGGCGCATGGCGGCCTCGTCGTTCAACACCGCGGGCGCGTTCATGCCCTTACCTCGCCGTTACTCACCGAAAGCCACCTGCACATACAACCAAAAAGCCCCGGCCGGGGAGCGGCCCGGGCTGCATCAAAACATGGAGGGCTGAATTATTAACCGAATAGCTGCGGCTCATCTGCCAGCAGCGAAAACCAGTCGAAGGCATAGCTGGCGATCAGGATAATCAACAACTCAGGAAAAGTGCGCCGCACCCGGCGCATGCAAAACTCGCCAAAGCTGAACATTCCCCAGTTTAGGTTCTCGAAAATGATGATGAAAGCCAAGAAGCCGGAGATGACGAGGAAATTTCCACGCCTATGAAACCGCCTTTGAGAGCGATCAGGACTGCATGGAATAGACAACCGACAGGACAAATATAGCTTTTAGGCCGTCCGTGTCAGGGACATTTAGAGAGAAGAGAATGATATTCTGTAGCAGACATGAATTAATTGGATCCTTTTTAATATATTTTTCCAGATAACCCCAACGACACACAGGCGAGCCAATAATGCGAGAAATAGACAAATCACCCACGATCTGCCTGGTAGCATGAAGAAAGATTGTGCGGACGGCAGACTGGCCAATGGCCTTTACGTTCCTATCGATAGCTCAAGTCCAGGACATCCTCATGAAAGAATGGAACGGACGCGCGCAGATTAGCAAATCTTCAAGCAAGATCTGCTGAATAAATCACTTGCAGGGTCAATGGCAACACTGATGCCTCTTTAAGCAGCCTCTTGTCCGGTCGCTGCTTTCTTTCTTAGTAAGCGTTCCACAAAGACCTTAGATATTTCAAACCCATTCGAACTGTGCCTGTCAGACCCCACTAAAGCGACATCCTCGCACCGGACCTTCGATCCTCTCAGGCTGCATTTTTCAACGCAAACATCCTTTTCCGCTGCCTCTGGATCGGATAGCGCTGATTAATGAGAGGCGCCGTCCCGCTAAAAACAAAAGGTCACTTCAAGACCGTTTGATAAACCAGTCTTACTACTTTAAAAATCATTTGCTTCCAAGAAAGTTTCACCCATTAATCACAAACCATCAAAAAAGCCGTTGACCCTAGGTTCCTAACCCATCGTCAACGGCCTTAATCAGACGTCAAGCGGTCTTTTCAAGCCGCTCCACCTTTATTCCCACTCAATCGTCGCAGGCGGCTTAGACGAAACGTCATAAGTCACGCGAGAAATCCCGCGCACCTCATTGATGATCCGCCCCGACACCTTCTTGAGCAGCGAATAAGGCAGCTCGGCCCAATCGGCCGTCATGAAGTCGGTGGTTTGCACGGCGCGCAGCGCGACGACGTAGTCGTAGGTGCGGCCGTCGCCCATCACGCCCACGCTCTTGACGGGCAGGAAGACGGCGAAGGCCTGGCTGGTCAGGTCGTACCAGCTCTTGTTGCTGTGCGAGTCGCGCGCGGCGCGCAGCTCCTCGATGAAGATCGCGTCGGCCCGGCGCAGCAGGTCGGCGTATTCCTGCTTCACTTCGCCCAGGATGCGTACGCCCAGGCCCGGACCGGGGAACGGGTGGCGGTACACCATCTCCGGCGGCAGGCCCAGCGCCACGCCCAGCTCGCGCACTTCGTCCTTGAACAGCTCGCGCAGCGGCTCCAGCAGCTTCAAGCCCAGCGTCTCCGGCAGGCCGCCCACGTTGTGGTGGCTCTTGATGGTCACGGCCTTCTTGGTCTTGGTGCCGCCGGACTCGACCACGTCGGGGTAGATCGTGCCCTGCGCCAGCCACTTGGCGTTGGTCAGCTTCTTGGCCTCGGCCTGGAAGACTTCCACGAACTCGCGGCCGATGATCTTGCGCTTCTGCTCGGGGTCGCTCACGCCCTTGAGGTGGCCCATGAACTGCCCGGCGGCGTCCACGTGCACGACCTTGGCGTGCAGCTTGCCGGCGAACATCTCCATCACCATGCGGCCTTCGTTCAGGCGCAGCAGGCCGTGGTCCACGAACACGCAGGTGAGCTGGTCGCCAATGGCACGGTGGATCAGCGCCGCGGCCACGCTCGAATCCACGCCGCCGGACAGGCCCAGGATCACTTCCTCGTCGCCCACCTGCTCGCGGATGCGGGCCACCGCCTCCTCGATGTAGTCGTTCATCACCCAGTCCGGCTTGCAGCCGGCGATGTCGAGCACGAAGCGGTTGAGCATGGCCGCGCCCTGCAGCGTGTGCGTCACCTCGGGGTGGAACTGCACGGCGTAGTAGCGGCGGTCTTCGTCGGCCATGCCGGCGAATTCGCAGGACGGCGTGGAGGCCATCAGCTTGAAGCCGGGGGGCAGCGCGGTGACCTTGTCGCCGTGGCTCATCCAGACCTTGAGCATCCCGTGGCCTTCGGCCGTGGTGAAGTCCTCGATGCCCTGCAGCAGCTGCGTGTGGCCGTGGGCGCGGACCTCGGCGTAGCCGAACTCGCGGTGGTCGCTCCACTCCACCTTGCCCCCGAGCTGGTGGGCCATGGTCTGCATGCCGTAGCAGATGCCCAGCACGGGCACGCCGGCGTCCCACACGGCCTGCGGGGCGC
The DNA here is from genome assembly GCF_034427735.1 of Azohydromonas lata. Taxonomy (NCBI): domain Bacteria; kingdom Pseudomonadati; phylum Pseudomonadota; class Betaproteobacteria; order Burkholderiales; family Sphaerotilaceae; genus Azohydromonas; species Azohydromonas lata. Next base: position 9,237 of record NZ_JAXOJX010000056.1, on the reverse strand, counting down.
GCAGCTCGTGGTCCTCGTAGGTGCTGCCGTGGCTGCCCGACAGGATGATGCCCTTGGGCGCGAAGGACTTGATGAAGTCGTCCGACACGTCGTTGGGATGGATCTCGCAATACACGTGCGCCTCGCGCACCCGGCGCGCGATGAGCTGCGTGACCTGCGAGCCGAAATCGAGGATGAGGATCTTGTCGTGCATGAGGAGTGCTCTCAGGCCGCCGGGGAGGCGGCGGCGGTGGCGCTGCGCTGGCGTCGGAAGTGGCGCATGGCGATGACGGCCGACACGGCCTGCAGCAGCGCGCAGAAGTAGAAGGGAAGGCCTATCCAGATGTCGCCCTGCGGACGGTGCGACACCAGCGACAGCAGCCCGGCGCCGGTGAGCGGCGCCACGACGGCCATCAGGCTGCCAAGAGAGGAGACGGAGCCCATGGTGCGGCCCTGACGCGAGGCGTCGGCGGCGTTGGACACCAGGCTCTGCAACGAGGCCGTGACGGTGAAGCCCAGCACGTTGAAGAAGACCACGGCGTACATCATCCAGCCCACCGGCGCGAGGCCCCAGACCAGATAGCACAGCGAGGACGACACCAGCCCCAGCTGCACCAGCCGCTGCGGCGTGGTGCGCTTGAGGAACTGGCGCATCAGCCCGCCCTGCACCAGCACGGACATGACGCCCACCACGAACAGGCTCCAGCCGTTCTCGCGCGGGCCCCAGCCGAACTTCAGGCTGGTGTAGAGCACCCAGCTGGAGTGCATGGTGAACTGCGCCAGGTTGCCCAGGGCGATCACGGCCACCAGCGGGCCAATGCCGCGCAACTGGCTCAGCTCGCGCAGCGCGGACACGGGGTTGGCCCGCTTCCACTCGAAGGCGCGGCGGCTGGCGGCCGGCAGGCTCTCGGGCAACACGAACAGGCCATAGGCCGTGTTGAGCAGCGCCAGGCACCCGGCCACGTAGAACGGCAGGTGCACGTCGATGTCACCCAGCAGGCCGCCGGTGACGGGGCCCAGGATGAAGCCGACGCCAAACGTCGCCCCCAGCATGCCGAAGCGCTTGGCGCGCTCCTGCGGCGTGCTGATGTCGGCCACGTAGGACTGCGCCACGGCCGAGTTGGCCTGCAGCGCGCCGCCTATCACGCGCACCAGCAGCAGCGCGCCCAAGGCGGGCGCCCAAGCGGTGGCGAAGAAGGTGAAGGCCAGGCCGCAGAACCCGATCAGCAGCACGGGGCGGCGGCCGTAGCGGTCGGACATCGCGCCCAACAGGGGCGAGCCGAAGAAGTTCGCCACGGCGAAGCCCAGGCTCAGCATGCCGAACCAGAAGGCCTGGTCCGTCGCGCTGCCGGTGAAGTGGCCCACCAGCACGGGCAACACCGGGAAGATCATGCCGATGGACATCATGTCTATCAGCACCGTGACCAGGATGAAGGGCATGGCGGCGCGGCGGCCGGAGCCGCGGGTGCTGTTGCCGCCCTGCCCGGGCTGGTCGTTCTGGTCGGGAGTGGGTCCTGCAGTCGTCACGGCCGCGCCCGCTTATTCCATGCGGTAGTTGGGCGCTTCCTTCGTGATCTGCACGTCGTGGACGTGGCTCTCGCGCACGCCGGCGCTGGTGATCTCGACGAACTCGGCACGCTCGTGCATCTGCGCGATCGTGGCGCAGCCGCAGTAGCCCATGGAGGCGCGCAGGCCACCGGCCATCTGGAAGACGATGCTGATCATCGAGCCCTTGTAGGGCACGCGGCCTTCGATGCCTTCCGGCACCAGCTTGTCCGCGTTGGGGTTGGTGGTCTCGTCGTTTTCCTGGAAGTAGCGGTCGGCGGAACCGGCCTTCATGGCGCCGATGGAGCCCATGCCGCGGTAGCCCTTGTAGCTGCGGCCCTGGAACAGGAAGACCTCGCCCGGCGACTCCTCGGTGCCGGCGAACATGCCGCCCATCATCACGGTGCTGGCACCGGCGGCGACGGCCTTGGCGATGTCGCCGGAGTAGCGGATGCCGCCGTCGGCGATCAGCGGCACGCCCGTGCCCTGCAGCGCGGTGGCGACGTTGTCGATGGCGGTGATCTGCGGCACGCCCACGCCCGCGACGATGCGGGTGGTGCAGATGGAGCCGGGGCCGATGCCGACCTTCACGCCGTCGGCGCCGTTCTCAACGAGGGCCAGCGCGGCGGCGCCGGTGGCGATGTTGCCGCCGATGACGTCCACCTGCGGGAAGTTCTGCTTCACCCAGCGCACGCGCTCCAGCACGCCCAGGCTGTGGCCGTGGGCGGTGTCGACCACCAGCACGTCCACGCCGGCCTTCACGAGCAGCTCCACGCGCTCCTCGGTGCCCTCGCCCACGCCGACGGCCGCGCCCACGCGCAGCTTGCCGTGCGCGTCACGCGCGGCGTTGGGGAAGTTGGTCTGCTTGGTGATGTCCTTGACGGTCATCAGGCCGCGCAGCTCGAAGGCGTCGTTGACCACCAGCACGCGCTCCAGCTTGTGCTTGTGCATCAGGGCCTTGCCCTCTTCCAGCGAGGCGCCTTCCTTGACCGTGACCAGGCGCTCGCGCGGGGTCATGATTTCGCGCACGGGAGCGTCCATGCGCGTTTCGAAGCGCAGGTCGCGGCCGGTGACGATGCCCACCACCGTCTTGCCTTCCAGCACGGGGAAGCCGGAGATGCCGTGGTGCTCGGACAGCGCCTTGACCTGGCGCACGGGGGTATCGGGGGTGACCGTCAGGGGATCGCGCAGCAGGCCCGACTCATAGCGCTTGACGCGGGCCACTTCGGCGGCCTGCTGTTGCGGGCTGAGGTTCTTGTGAACGATGCCGATGCCGCCTTCCTGGGCGATGGTGATCGCGAGGCGGGCTTCGGTGACGGTGTCCATCGCGGCGGACACCAGGGGCAGGTTCAGCGAGATGTTGCGAGACAGCTTGGTGGCGAGGCTGGTATCGCGGGGCAGGACCTGGGAGAAAGCCGGCACCAACAACACGTCGTCGAAGGTGAGTGCTTTGCCAAGTAGGCGCATGAGAAGGCTCCAGACGCAAAAGCGGATTATAGGAAACCCCCCTTGCATGTTCCCTTCGTCCGGGTGCCACGGGGCTTGTGCAACGCATCACGCCGTGCACGGGCGGGAGGGCTCCCGCCGAAGAACAGCCCTCGTAAAACCCTGTCAGGCGGGGCGTTTGCGGCGTCCGCCCTGGGCCTGGTAGCGCACGCGGCGGGCCTCCTTGGGGTCCACCTGAAGGCCGCGGCAAAGCTCCACGCGGTCGCCTTCGCGCAGCGGGTGGTCTGCCGCTTCGGCGCGGCCCCAGACGCTGAAGGACAGGGACTGCACGCTGAAGTGCGGATATTTCGTGAGCAATCCGCTTTCCTGCACGGCCTGCTGCAGCGTGGCGCCGTCGGCCAGTTGCAGCCTCACCACGTCCACTTCGCGCGGCGCGGGGCTGAAGACGACTTCGACTTGCATAGGGAGCTTTCTTCTTCAGCGCGGGCCGTGGACCTGCTCGGCGCGCTTCACGAAGGCATCGACGAAGGTGTTGGCGATGCGATCGAAGACGGGGCTCACGACCAGCTCCAGCGCGCGGCTGGAGAAGGCGTAGCGCAGGTCGAACTCGATGCGGCAGGCCTTGGGCTCGGTGCCGGGGGCGCCCAGGGGGTGGAAGATCCAGGTGCCGTCGAGCATGGAGAACGGCCCGTCCACCAGCTCCATGCGGACCTCGCGGCCGGGGACCTGGGTGTTGCGGGTGGTGAAGTTGTGGCGCACGCCGGCGTAATGGAGATGCAGCCTGGCGGTCATCGCGTTCTCGGCGCGATCCAGCACCTCGGCGCGGTCGCACCAAGGCAGGAAGGCCGGATAGTCCTCGACGCCGGTCACCAGGTCATAGATCTCGCGCGGCGTGTACCACAGCAGGACCGACTTCTTCACGTGCTTCATACAATGGCGGGATTGTAGGGGCCGCGTCCGGCCCCATCTTTTTGCACATGCCGCCCTCCAATTCCGCACTCATCGCCGAGAACCGCCGCGCCCGCTTCGAGTACCACATCGAGGAGCAATTCGAGGCCGGCATGGTGCTTGCGGGCTGGGAGGTCAAGGCCATTCGCGCCGGCCAGATCCAGCTCACCGACGGCTACGTCGTCATCCGCGATGGGGAGCTGTTCCTCATCGGCTGCCGCATCAATGCGCTGCGCAGCGCCTCCACGCACGTCTTGCCCGAGCCTGACCGGACCAAGAAGCTGCTGATGAAGAAGGAGGAGATCCGCCGCCTCATCGGCAAGGTCGAGCAGCGCGGCTTCACGCTCGTCCCCTTGAACCTTCACTACAAGAACGGCCTGGTGAAGGCGCAGATCGCCCTGGCCAAGGGCAAGGCCCAGCACGACAAGCGCGAGACCGAAAAGCAGCGCGACTGGGAGCGCGAAAAGGGGCGGCTGATGCGGCACAAGGTGTCGACCAAGGCGTGATGCCTTTGCCGGCAGCCATGCCGGCATGAGGGCCACGGCAGTCATGCCGTCAGCCCTCCCCCTTCACCTCAACCCGTAACTCCCGCTGTGCCCCTGCACGCGCGCCTTGCGCGCGGCGATCCAGGCCATGGCGCGCAGCTCCACGTGGTGGTGGAACAGCGCCCCGGCGCACAGGCTTGAGCCCCATGCCACCGCGATGCCCAGCGCCTGCCACAGCGGCTCAGCCGGCATGAAGGCCGTGAACGCCGCGTTCACCACCAGGCACACCGGGAAGTGCACCAGGAACACGCCGTAGCTGATGCGCGAGACGTAGGCCATGGCGCGCCCAGCGCGGCCCTGCGCCTTGGGCACCCAGTGCGGGCGCCACTGCAGCACGCCCAGCAGCAGCGCCACCAGCGCCGCCACGGCAACGCGTTCGCGGAACTCGGTTGCCAGGGCAACCACCACCAGCACGCCCAGGGCCACGAGCGCCACCTTGCGCGGCCGGGGGCCGCTCCACCACGCCACCAGCACGCCCAGGCCGTAGGCGCCGAAGAAGTACGGCGCCACCTCGTCCCAGCCGGACTGCAGGTTGAAGTACAGCAGCGAGCCGCCCACGGCCAGCAGCACCAGGCCCGGCGCCATGCGGCGGCGCAGGCCCCCTTCGCGCTCCATCCACGCGCCCAGGGCCAGCAGGCCCAGCAGCATGGCGTAGAGCTGGAAATCGATGGCCACGTACCAGACGCCGGCCGAGAGGGCCTCGAAGTCCAGCAGGTCGTGCAGCAGCAGCACGTGCGCCAGCAACTGCGCCGGGCGCGGCGGGTTGGAGATGCTGTCGTGCTCCATCCACTCGCCGGCCAGCGCCGAGGCGGCAATGGCGATCAGCAGCATGGCCGCATAGGGCAGCACCAAGCGCGCGTAGCGGTCGCCCAGCAGGCCCCAGGGCGCGGCCTGCGGCTTGAGGCGGCCTTGCGGCGCCAGGCTGCGCGCGGCCAGGAAGCCGCCCAGCACCAGGAACACCTGCACCGCCACGCGGGCGTGCTGGGACAGCCATTCGAAGAGGCCCGGTGCCAGGGGCGAGGCCACGTCCGACATCGGCCCGTAGAAGGCCAGGTGGTGCAGGACGATCAACTGGCACGCGACGGCCTTGAGCGCATCCACATGCGCCCAACGGGAGGCGGCGGACTTCATGCTCGCTCGTTCAGGACGGCGAGCGCCTGCTCCAGGTCGGCGATCAGGTCTTCAACCGCTTCCAGCCCCAGGCTGAAGCGGATGAGCGTGCCGCGGTAGGGCGTGGGCCGCTCGCGCAGGCTGGCCGCGTCGTAGGGCACGGCCAGGCTGATGGGCCCGCCCCAGGACCAGCCGATGCGGAAGAATTTCAGCGCATCCACCACCGCGTCGGCCTGCGCGGGCGTGTAGCGCGCATCCAGCTCCACGGCGAAGAGGCCGGCCGCGGCCGAGCAGGTGTCGGCCCAGGCCTCGTGGCCGGGCGCGCCGGGCAGCGCGGGGTGCAGCACGCGGACGAACTCCGGCCGCTGCGCGCACCAGCGCGCAAGCTCGCGGCCCGCGGCGTCCTGCGCCGCGTAGCGCAGCGGCAGCGAGGGCAGCGAGCGCAGCACGGCTTCCACGTCGTTCAGGCCCACGCCAAGCCCCAAGCGGCTGTGGGCCAGGGCCAGGCGCTTGTAGAGGCGCTCGTCCGCCGTGACGACGGAGCCCATGAGCACGTCGCCGCCGCCGGAGGGATATTTCGTGAGGGCGTGCACCGTGAGGTCCACGCCGAGGGCGAAGGCGTCGAAGGCGATGCCGGCGCCCCAGGTGTTGTCCAGCGCGATCACGGCCTGAGGGGCGTGCTCGCGGATGGCCTTGATGAGCGCGCGCAGATCCGGAAACTCCATGGTCACGGAGCCCGCGGCCTCCAGCCACACCAGTTTCACCTTGGGCGAGAGCAGCGCGGCCAGCGAGGCCGGGTCCATGGCGTCGTAGACCCGGTGCGTGATGCCCCAGCTCCGCAGCTCATGCCGCGCCAACGTCTTGCCGGGCCCATAGGCGTTGTCGGGCAGCAACAGCTCGTCGTCCTGGGCCAGCAGCGCCATGTCCACCAGCGAGATGGCGGCGAGCCCGCTGGAGGCCAGCAGCGCCTGCTGGCCGCCTTCCAGCGAGGCGATGCGCGCCTCCAGCGTGAAGGTGGTGGGCGTGCCGTGCAGGCCGTAGGTATAGGCCGACTTGTCCAGCCAACTGTGCGTGCGCAGCGCCGCCGTGTTCGGGAAGAACACGGTGGAAGCCTTGTGCACGCCGACCACGGGCGAGGCGAAATCCGCCGGGGGCACGTAATCGTGATGGATCAGCGAGGTACTGCGCGACTTTTCGGTCATACGGGCATGCCAACCAGGTCGTGCCCTTCCGCGGCCACGATGCGCACGCGGGTGAACTCTCCCACCTTGAGCGTGCGCGAGGCTTTTTCGGGGGGGAGGATGCGCACGGTGCCGTCGATTTCCGGCGCATCGGCGTAAGTGCGGCCAACGCCTCCTTTGCGGCCCAGGGCCGGGGCGCTGTCCACCAGCACCTGCATGGTGGCGCCGACGCGGCGCTGCAGCTTCTGCACCGAGAGGGCTTCCGCGGTGGCCATGAAGCGCGCGCGGCGTTCCTCGCGCACGGCATCCGGCACGGCACCGGACAGCTCATTGGCCGTGGCGCCCTGCACCGGCGAGTAGGCGAAGCAGCCCGCGCGGTCGATTTGCGCCTCCTGCATGAACTGCAACAGGTAGGCGAATTCTTCCTCGGTTTCTCCGGGAAAACCCGCAATGAAGGTGCTGCGGATGACCAGCTCCGGGCAGATTTCACGCCACTTGGCGATGCGCTCCAGGTGGCGCTCACCACTGGCCGGGCGCTTCATGCGCTTGAGCACGTCGGGGTGGGCATGCTGCAGCGGGATGTCCAGGTAAGGCAGGATGCGGCCGGTGGCCATGAGCGGCAGCACTTCGTCCACGTGCGGGTACGGATAGACGTAGTGCAGCCGCACCCAGGCGCCGTACTGCTCGGCCAGCGCGCCGAGCTGCTCGCACAGCTCCAGCATGCGCGTGCGCACGGGCTTGCCGTCCCAGAAGCCGGTGCGGTACTTCACGTCCACGCCATAGGCGCTGGTGTCCTGGCTGACGACCAGCAGCTCCTTCACGCCGGACTCGAACAGCGCGCGGGCCTCGCCCAACACGTCGCCGATGGGGCGCGAGACCAGGTCGCCGCGCAGGCTGGGGATGATGCAGAAGCTGCAGCGGTGGTTGCAGCCCTCGCTGATCTTCAGATACGCGTAGTGCTTGGGCGTGAGCTTGATGCCGGCGGCACCTCGCGCCTCGGGCACCAGGTCCATGAACGGGTCGTGCGGCTTGGGCACGTGCTGGTGCACCGCGTCCATCACTTCCTGCGTGGCATGGGGGCCGGTAACGGCCAGCACCTTGGGGTGCACCTCGCGCACGAGGTTGTCGCCGCCCTGCTGCCCGGTGCGGGCACCCAGGCAGCCGGTGACGATCACCTTGCCGTTCTCGGCCAGGGCCTCGCCGATCGTGTCCAGGCTTTCCTTGACCGCATCGTCGATGAAGCCGCAGGTGTTCACGATCACGAGATCGGCCCCTGCGTAGGTCTTGCTGGTTTCGTAGCCCTCGGCGCGCAGCTGGGTGAGGATCAGCTCGGAATCCGTGAGGGCCTTGGGGCAGCCCAGGGACACGAATCCAATGGTGGGCGCCGCCCCTTGCGGCGCGGCGGAGGTAATGCGGTCAGTCATGGCGGGAATTGTCCCGCAAACTTCAAGGCTGACGTTTTGTCCCGGGAAAACCGGGCATGCCGGGGAACAAGGATTCGGCCTGTTTTTGCATCTGTTCCTGCATTTGTGTGAACAATTTCGTGGATTGCTCCATGTAATTGCTCATCAGGCCCTGCATCAACGGCGCCTGCCCGCTCAAGAATTGCGTCCACATTTCCGGCGTGTATTTCTGGGCGTCGTACAGCCCCCTGCCCTGCTCGGCCAGGCGGCTTTGCAATTCGACGAAGGTCTGCAGATTCTTTTCCAGGTAGGAGCCCATCAGGCCCTGCATGGCGTGGCCGTAGAAACGGATGATGTGCGCCAGCATCTGGGTAGAAAACATCGGCACGCCGCCGGTTTCCTCCTCCAGGATGATTTGCAAAAGAATGCTGCGCGTGAGGTCCTCGCCGCTCTTGGCGTCGCGCACTTCGAAGTCGTCGCCATCCAGCACCATCGTTTTCACGTCGGCCAGCGTGATGTAGGCGCTGGTCTGCGTGTCATAGAGACGACGGTTAGGGTACTTCTTGAGGATGCGCGGTCCGCCGTCCTGAGCGGTGTCCGCATCGCCAGCCGTACCGCCTGGACGCTTCAAAGGCATAAAGAGACCTCCGTAACAAACCCGAGGATTTTAGGCGCTCCACGATGAGACAAAGATGCGCCCAGCCAGGAATTCACAGTAGCAACACGATGGCAACGGCAGCTTTCGTCCCGACCGGGAGGACTGGAGCCCTCATCGCGGCTTGCGGCCGCCACCGCGCTGCAGCGGACCCGGCGCTTTCTTCTGCCGCCCGCTCACTTTCTCTTGCAGATCACGAACGACAGGGGCAAAAACGCTGCCGCCAAAGCAAAAAGGCCATCCACACGGATGGCCTCCAGCCTCGACTCCACACCTTGAACGCCGCGCCTCCACCGCGCGAGGACGGTGGTGGAGGTAAGCGGGATCGAACCGCTGACCTCTTGCATGCCATGCAAGCGCTCTCCCAGCTGAGCTATACCCCCGAAAATCGGAATATGCGCCGTTCAAGCCATAAAATCAAAAAT